>CALFEZ010000109.1 GCA_937957895.1 uncultured Erysipelotrichaceae bacterium | reverse complement strand
TTATACAAATGCTGCCATGGAACCATGGATCGACAAAATCGTTGAAAACATAAAAGATGAAAAACTGTTGGTACTTGAAAGTGCCAAGGGCATCACCTATATCGATCATGACCATGATGACCACGATGATCATGATGATCTTGATGACCATGACGACTACGATGATCATGATGACCATGATGACGAAGATCCCCATGTTTGGTTGGACCCTATCAATGCCAAAATCATGGTAAACAACATTCTTGAAGCATTGATCCAGATCGATCCTGTAAACAAAGACTTCTATACTGCCAATGCACAAGATTATTTAAGTAAGTTGGATGATCTGGACCTCGCCTATCAAGAAGTGTTTGCTTTTACAGACAACGACACGATCGTATATGGCGGACACTTTGCATTTGGATATCTTGCACATCGTTACAATATCCAAGTCCTATCTCCATACACCGGGTTTGCTCCTGATTCAGAACCAACAGCCAATGCCATAGCGCAGCTGATCGATACCGTCAACCGGTTGAACATCAAGATCATTTTCTACGAAGAGCTGATCGATCCCCGTGTTGCACGAGTCATTTCAGAACAAACCGGCACCACAGCCATGTTGTTGCATGGTGCACACAACCTTACCACCAAAGAAATGGACGAAGGACTTACATATTTGGATATCATGTATGAGAATGCCGAAAAACTGAAAGCAGCACTGTCCTATGAACCCGTTGATTAAAGCAGAAAACGTATTGATCCATTATGGTAGACTTGAAGTCGTCAAAGACGTCTCGTTTAACATTGAACAAAACGACTTTTTGGCGATCGTAGGTCCTAATGGTTCAGGTAAGACGACACTCATGAAAGCATTGCTGGGATTAGTGGACGTTTCTTCAGGCAAGTTTGTTTTTGATCCATCCTTACAAACCGGAGATGTGGGTTATCTTCCACAATCCGGTTTTTTGCAAGACAAACATTTTCCGGCTACCGTAAAAGAGATCATCGCAACGGGATTGACAAACCAATCATTGTTGAAGAACAAAAAAAGCAAAGAGAGAGCGATCCGTCGTATTGCCGGACTTTTGGATATCAAACATCTTTTGGATAAAAAGATTGGTTATTTGTCGGGTGGCCAACACCAAAGGGTCCTGATGGCACGTGCACTTGTCGGCGATCCCAAAGTCCTCATACTGGATGAACCAACCTCGGCTTTGGACCCGAAAATCCGGGAAGAGTTTTACACTTTGATCAATCATCTGCATGCTCATGAACATGTGAGCATCGTTTTGATCTCACATGACCTTCAATCAGTCAGCACATACGCTAAAAATATCCTTTACTTGGACCAAAAAGTCGTATACTTCGGGCCAACAGCCGACATATGCAACTCAGACGCACTTATCAATCAAATAGGAGCACAGGCAGTAGCTGCCTTGTGTCAAATGCCGGAACATGAACATCACATACATCCTTGATCTGCTTTCGTTCACATTTATGCAAAGGGCCTTCATCGTTGGTTCTTTGATTGCCATCAGCAGCTCATTTCTGGGCATCTTTTTGGTGCTTAGAAAGTATTCGATGATTGGAGATGGCTTGGCTCATGTCAGCTTTGCCACAGTTGCTTTGGCACTATTGCTCAATCAATCGCCTTTGGTCATATCGATCCCCATTGTCATCCTGGCATCTTTCTTGATATTGAAACTAAGTGAAGAAAACAAAATCGGAGGAGATGCTGCGATCGCTCTTGTCTCTTCGACATCAGTAGCGCTTGGCGTGTTTATCTCTTCTTTGGCCAAAGGATTCAATGTGGATCTGTTTAGTTACCTTTTTGGAAGCATTCTGATCATTTCCAGGCTGGATGTGATTTTGTCGATCATATTGTCGATCGTTGTCATCAGCACCGTTCTTTGGTTTTATCACGATTTGTTTGCTGTGACATACGATATGGATTTTGCGAAAGTCAAAGGGATCAACACCAAAAGGATCAATCAGATCATCGCAATGCTTACTTCGATCACGATCGTATTGGGAATTCGGGTAGTAGGAACATTGTTGATCTCAAGCTTTATCATTTTCCCTACTGTCATTGCACTCAAAATAGGAACTGGCTTCAAACAAACCATTGCTTTAGCTGTGACGGTATCATTGTTTAGTGTGATCGTTGGGATCCTTATTTCCATCATCTTTGATTTCCCGACTGGCTCTACGATCGTATTGCTCAATGCCATATTGTTTATGATGGCTTCTTTGTTTGCCATGATCACAAAGAAAGGATGATTTCATGAAATCCAATGCACGCAACCTTCTAAATAAACACCATCTAAAATACTCCAAACAAAGAGAAATCCTCATTGATTTTCTTTATGAGCTTGACCGTCCGATCACGATCGAAGAATGTTATGACATGCTTCGCTCCAAAGGAGCAAACATGAATCTATCAACGGTTTACCGGATCGTGGACACGTTTTCACAACATGGTTTTTTAGAGAAAGTGTACAATTCCATCACCAACACAACGATGATACAGATCATCAAACACCATCATCACCATTACCTTATCTGTGTTTCCTGCCATAAAATGATCCCCATCGATTTTTGTCCGATCAAAGAGGCATTGCAATACATCGAAAAAGACCATCACTTCAAAGTGACGGCACATCAGTTGGAAATCAGCGGATATTGTCAAGAATGCCAAATAAAAGCAGATCGTTAGATCTGCTTTTCAATTCTCCACATTTCACTCAAAGGAATAAATATAAGTGAATCTGCATTTTCTTTTGCTCTTTGACGCACCTTCTTGATGTCTTGATCCAGATCTCTCAGAAGATTTTTATCTACCATGGTCTGCACATACAACATTTTTTTCAACAAGTACCATTTGACGATCGTCTGATAAATCAATTCCTGCTTGTTGCTCGTTACGGGAAGCTGTCCAAGCGCATTTTCACGCAAAACGTTCGACATGTCTTGTGCGATCGCTACCAACTCATCATTATCGTTGAAGACTTTGGCATCGAGATCACGTTGCAGCGCTCCGAGACTCTTTTCTTCTGACAACATCGTTGTCACAAGTTCTATCGTCAAAAAGTCAGGTGATCCACATACCGTCAGAACATCATTGCGATGATCAGCGAAGATCGATCCCTGTTCGGTCAGACTATAATACACTCCTTTGGCATACAGATAATCTTCTTTTTGTTCTCCGTATATGATAAGCACCACATCACGATCATTGATCGTTTTGCCATACAAGACATACGGACAAAGCAAAGCACGTTTGGGGACTTTAAAAGCATCTTTGTATCGGATGATCTGATTGGCGATCACATCTTTGTTGATCTTGAATCGGTAGTTCACCATGATTCGCAGATGTGGATCGCTTTCCACCAAACCCGCAAACAAAGCTTTGAGCGGATCTTCATCGCTCATGTCAGATACATGATCTTCCAGATAACCATTAAAATCACATTCATTGGATCCTTTTCTTTCGTCGAGGATCTCATTTAAGATCGCTTCTATGCTCATTTGCATCCCCCTTTCGGTGGTCAGTATCTCCTGCCTTTAAAATAACGCGAATGCGGCATAATCTCAAGTATAAAGACCGAACCAATCAACAAAAATGCCCCGATGAACAAACGAAACGACAAATACTCCTTAAAAAACACGATGGATGCGATGACACCGAAGATCGCTTCAAATGTCATGATGACAGAAGCACTTGAAGAAGTTACCAGTTTCTGTCCGTAGTTTTGTAAAAAGAATGCCAATCCGCTGCTGACCAGTCCCAAATAGGCAATAAACACGAATCCTTCCGATTGGATCGGTATCCTGACAAGCGGCATCATCACGCCTGATAGTAAACTCATCGTAAAAAGCTGTATGGTTGCCAATGATAGTGAATCGTCAAAATGCGCAATGCTTTCAAGTTGGATAAAATGAAATGAGAACATCAGCGCTCCTACTACTAGAATAACATCTCCGGGGTTCAACAACAATGACCCTTCATACGAAATGATCAAAACACCGAAAAAAGATATGATGGCTGCCCCTAAAACCAGTGTGGATAGGGGTCTTCTATGCTTGAAACTGTAGATGATCGGCGTAAAAATAACATAGGATGTAATAATGATCGCTGCGTTTGTAGGACTGCTTAACTGTTGACCGAACGCCTGTGAAAGCATCCCCAAACTCAAAAACAATCCGGCGAACATTCCTTGAAAGATCATTGCTTTGTTTCTCCACCATTTTCTTTTGTATGAAAATGCAAACAACGTACAACCACCGATACCACCTGTCATCGTCAAGATCGCAATGGGATGCCATCCTGCCAACAAGGCCGATTCTAGTGCCACGTATCCCATTCCCCACAGAAAAGCAGACACAAACAGCGCTGTTTTACCCATTGTCCTCAAATTTCGCATGCAACACTCCTTTTCTTCGATATAATGGTAGAAGAGGTAACAAACCCCATATGATCAAACCCAGAATCATTATCGCTCCTTTGAGCATCCATGACTATCTCATACAAGAGATTCTTTCTGACAACACCTCTCTTTTGGGTGTTTCTTTGGTGTCTTTCAATGTTTTTCTTCAAAGCTTCAACAAAGAGATCGAACATGAATACATGAGTTTTGCGAGATCGTATCAAACGATCCAAGGTGTTCGATCACGATGTCCATCGCTTGCTGATAGTTTATCCTATCCGCAAATGGTAAATCAACTCATCGCTTTTACCCGACTTTGTTTGAAATACGATATTCCACTTGCAAGTCTTCCTCAAAAAACCGAGAAAGAGAAAGATATCTTTACGTGTGTCAATGCAATCATCAAAGATTACCACCACATCGTAACACTAAGCAAAATCAAAGAAGAGCTTTTGGACGCATCCCATATCGAAATCTACCCCTTTCAAATGGATCTTGAACAAAAAGCGATCATCGATCATTTGATCGCGATCGGTGCTACCATGCGATCGTTGCCAAAAACACAGTCAGAGACGATGTTTGTACATTATGCACTGAATCATGCCCTAGAAGCAGAGGCCCTCGCACAACATGTTCTTCATCATCAAGATGAATCGATGCTGATCATATGTGCGGAAACTGCCACTTTGCCTTTGATGATCAAAGCTGCCTTTGATCGGCATGACATCCCTTTAAGCAGCGATATAGAAAACCAACGTCCCATCATCGTTGATCGCTTTTTATCGTTGCTTGAAATGCTCACACATAAGAGCACGGATACTCTGATCGACTGCATCCACAATCATGTTTTCAAACTGACCAATCCAAAAGTACTTTTTGAATATCTACGCTTTTTGAACCTCGAGTATGAAGATCTGTTTGCCCCGTTTGACCACATATCAAAGCATCCTAAATGGAACATCATTGATTATCGAGACATCCAGAAGCTGAAACAGATGGAATATGCTGCCGAAAAACAACGCATGATCCTGCTAAGTAGTCTTGACACGCTTTCATCAGACCCGCTGTTGGCATCTTTTGACCATTTCGCAAAAGAGTTCCATCAACTCGACGAAGCCAATCAAAAAGCTCTGATGATGATCAAAGAAATCATCGAGCAAGTATCTCAGGTGCAAATGGAATTTTCCCCTAAAACGACAGTATTGAAGTATCTGATCCGCAACATAACCGTGTCTCTCTCTACCGTCAGACAAAAGTTCCACCTATGTGATCTGGATGATCTCATCCATCATGGATATGATAGCGTCGTTTTGGTTGGAGCCAATCAGAAAAACTATCCTGGATTTATCAAACACGGTGGGATCATCGATGAAAGCTATATGGCACAGATCGCCTATCCACCATTGGAAGAGCGACTGAGTTTTCATATAAAACAACACGATTGGTTGTTTATGATCGCTCCAAAAATGATCATTTCCTATGCTACCAGCACATTTGATGGCAAAATCATGGCACCTGCCTTTGAGTTGTTTGAAAAAGTCAAAAGCAATCCCACAAAATGGCCACTGATCACATCCACAAATACCTATAAAATCGAGCATCAACTCAACAAAGACATATCAAAAGAACTCTTCTTTGATGATAGGACCCTTTATGGAAGCGTTTCTTCATTTGAAGTCTTTTTCCAATGCCCTTATAAGTACTTCTTAAGCAAAGGTCTCCGGCTTAACGAGAGTGAAGCTGAAATCACGATGGTCGCTTTGATGGGAACCATCGCTCATCGTATCGTGGAAGACCTTATCAAGGAAGATATCAAATCCTATGGTAATAAAACCATTGAAGAAGTGCATGAACTGGTATCACCTTATTTTGATGAGCTACGTCGTTTGTTTTTTAAACAAACATATTATTGGGACCACGTGTGCGAACGATTCGCAGAGCATCTACATGTAGCGCTTTTACGTCTTTATTTGATGGAGAAAGATACCACATTCACATTTTTTGAAGCAGAAAGAGAGTTCAAACGATCACTTCCTCTTGGCAATGAAACAACGTTGCATTTGAAAGGTTATATTGACAGGATCGATAAAACATCTACTCATTTCAGGATCGTCGATTATAAAAGCAGTGAGAAAAACCTTTCGAAAACCAAAGTCAAGGCAGGCATCCAACTTCAACTGATGACGTATTTGATGATAGGCAGTGAGGAATTTGATGAAAAGCCATCCGGAGCCCACTACTTCTCCTTTCTCAACAAAAACACCCAAATCTCCCAACAAAAGATCGATCGCAACAAGATCGTCCCCTTGGATCGGCAAGATCACTTCGATGCCTTTATCAAAGAGCATAAATTATCCGGTTGGTTTGTAGATGAAGACAGCAGCATGTATACCAGTAATATGCATATCAAACACATAACCCCAACAAAAAAGATCAGCAAAACCGGATCCTATGACCTTTCTCTGATCCGTGAGTTTTTGTTATATCTTTATACTCTTTTGAGCGATATGCTCTTATCGGGAAAGATTGACAGATCCCCGATAAAAGGAGCATGCGATTACTGTGAATTCAAACATATCTGTGTATTCAAAGATACACCACGAACATTGACTGATCTTGGTGAACAATACAGGTTACAGAGGAACGATGATGCTTGAAAAGAACAAAGCCATAACCAAAACAGCGATCGAAACACTTGATCGAAACATCTTGGTCAGTGCATCGGCAGGAGCTGGAAAAACCAAGCTGCTGATCGATCGTTTGATCAAAAGGATCGTAACAGATCGCGTAGAAGTGACAAGCATTCTGGCATTGACTTTTACCGAAGCAGCTGCCAGTGAAATGAAGCATCGGCTTCAACAAGCGATCAGACAGCAAATGTCACAGAGTGATGATCCATTCTTAAGAAGACAGCTGTCCCTTATTGAGACGGCATCCATCTCAACGATCCATTCGTTTTGTTTGTCGATCGTCAAAGACTACTCATACGTGTTGCACCTTGATCCGGAGATCACTCAAAATCTTCTTGATGAAGCAACCAAAAAGACGATGTTTGATCAGTGTTTGGAAAGTGTGCTCCACCAGGCTATCCAGAAAGATGATGACGTATTCAAACAGGTCGTGGCACTGTTTTGTCAAAGGGCAGCAGACATGGAACCGCTTAAGACGATCATCCTTGATATCCACCGCATACGAAGTGCCAAAGTCGATCCAAGCGCATGGGATGCTCATGTCTTGTCGATGTATGAGGATCATCAATGTTTTGCTTCTCTTCCCGATATTGTTAAAAATGCCCTCAAAGAGGATTATCTGGTACGACTCAATCAACTTATGATCCCTGTCAAAGCGATCAATGGTGAGGTTGGTCATATGCTTGATGAAGCTGACATGCTGGCTTGGCTGGAAATCTCAGACAAGATCAAACAAAGTGCGCAAGCGATCACACACGACCAGCTTGATCAAGCCAATCGACATATCCATGACATCGCGACCATCAAGACAAAAACTTACAATGATGATGAGCAGTATACCCGATATCGAAAACAATACCTTGATCAGCTTAAAAAACATGTGTCTCTGTTTTTTGATGAGAGTGTCATGCTTTCTGACATCAGCAGTCAAAAACCATGGATCAAGTGTCTGCTGCAATTGAGTGCTGATTTAGATCAAGCTTTTCTTAAAGCCAAAAGACAGGGAAATGTCATGGATTTTGATGATATGGAGAAGTTTGCCATGGCGATCCTATCAGATGATAATTTCCATATCGATCAAGTATACCGACGACGTTTCTCGGATGTTCTGGTTGATGAGTTTCAGGATACCAATGATATCCAGCATGACATCATCACCAAAGTCAGTCGTAAGGACAATGTATTTCGTGTAGGTGATATCAAACAATCGATCTATCGATTTAGAAACGCCAAACCACAATTGATGCGTGATATGATCACAAAACAGGAAGATTTGATTTTGTATCTTCCCAACAACTTCCGTTCAAGTGAAGATATCGTTGCATTCAACAATTTCATCTTCGATCATTTGATGAACATCCCTTCTTTCGATGATAAGTATCTCAAGAACGATCATGTGGACATTGGACTACAACACCAACGTTCAAAAGGCATCAAGGTTGAGCTTGATATGATCGATCATGAGATCACCGATACAGTGGAAGTTGATGTGGATGAGTTTGAGTCAGACGAGGATGAGACAGAGAAAACTACCATTGAATACGATGATACGACGATGGAAGGACTGCTAAAAGCAAGACATATCGCCAACAAGATGATTCAACTTTATCAACAGGGTGCTGCTTTTAAAGATATGTGTGTGTTGGTCCGTACCCATAAGACCAAATCCTATTTGAAGCAGGTCTTTGATGAGATCAATATCCCTTATTTCATCGATACCAAAAGTGGCTTCTATCACTCTCAGGCGATTCAGGATGTTTTGGCATTTTTACGGGTTTTGATCGATGATAGTGATGAGATTTCTCTGACAGGATTGAGTATCAGCCCTTTCTTTATGTTGAGCTTTGATGATCTTGCGACCGTTGCCATGTACAAGAAAAAACACAAAATAAGCACTTGGCAAGCTTACCAACAACTTTTCCCCGAAATCATCGATACCATCCTAACGATGCGAAGTGCGATTCAAACAACTTTACTTTCGAAGATTCTGTTACAGATCTATCAACAAAATGACTTCTATCAAGACAACTGCGATGAACAGTCCAAAATCAATCTTGATTATCTGTATGAAAAAGCCATCGGATATGATCAACGAGGAGCCCATGGCATCACTCGCTTTTTGGACATCGTCAAAAACCTTCAAGATGAAATCAGTTCAGAAGCTATCCCCATAGGAAACGATGAGGATGTCGTAAAAGTAATGACCATCCATCAATCCAAGGGTCTTCAATTTCCGATCGTGTTTTTCTGGACAAACAACCGTAATACCATCATGGATCTTACTGCCAAGGTGGTAGTAGATCCCGATATCGGGGTCGGCATGCACACTGTTATTTTGCCATATCGCTACCAACGCAACAATCTGATAAGAATGGCGATCGAATTTTCCGCCATCAAACAAGAACTCCAAGAACAGATCCGATTGTTGTATGTGGGATTGACACGAGCCAAGGACAGAATGATCCTAGTTGGACTTAAAAACAAAGCTCCTTATCCTGATGACATCGATCAATACATGATCTACAAACGCATTGGAAATGGCGGGTGGTTGTATGCTTTGTTCTCGAAATTGCAGCATCCTACGATGCAGCTCAACGAAGTCAAAGCGACCAAATCATTGTCTGTGTTTGAAAAAGCCCGCACTGTTGTAAGAACATTGCCCAAAAACGACTTACACCCCATACTGCATCCAAAAGAACCCAAGCGATTTGCCGGTGCCATCCAACTAGATTTCTCATTTGACCTGAAACCTTCTGAACGGGGTACCCTCATGCATAGGATATTGGCAGATTTGATAATGGATGGATGGAACAAAGAAGTAATCGAAAACTCAAAAGGACTTCTTAGTGATGATAGTATCGATCAATTGATGTCTTTTGTCAGTGATCCTTTTACCTTGTCTTTCAAAGATCAGCTTGCTTACAGCGAGCTTCCCATACTCATGCATCGACAAAACGAATATATCAAAGGGTACATCGACCTGTTGATACAGATGGATGATCGCAACATCATCGTTGATTTTAAAACTGATGTCGTCAAAGATCCTGATGAACTGGTGTCAAGGTACAACGATCAGCTTCTGTCATATGCTTTTGCTGTTTCCTCAAGTATCCCCAATGTAAAAACCGAAGCTTATATCTACAGTCTTCACTTAAAAACATACATTCTGATCCAATCATAAAAAAAAGCAATGCGATTCGCATTGCTTTTAATCATTGAACAGTTGATACAACTCACTGACAGGTTTGTGTTTATAGATGGCTTCAATCGTTTTGGCCAACATAAACCCGATGGAAATCTGTTTGATTTTTGGTTCTTTTCGTTTTTCCGGCGGTAACGTGATCGAGTTAGTGATCACTACTTCCTTCACTTTTGAGTTATGGATCTTTTCAACAGCATCATGGGATAAAATACCATGAGAAACCGCACAATACACATCTTTAGCACCTTTTTTATACAGTAGTTCCACCCCACCGATCATCGAACCTCCGGTATCGATGATATCATCGACTACAATGCATATCTTGCCATCGACATCCCCGATGATATTGAGCGATTCGGACACGTTGGGTTTTGTGCGTCGTTTGTCGATAATGGCGATCGTCGATCCCGGGATGGCATCCGACAACTTCCTTGCTCGTGTTGCTCCACCATGATCCGGAGAAACGACAACCACTTCTTCGCTTAAGTGCAACGATCGAAAGTACTGACCTATCATGGATACTGCCGTCAAATCATCGATCGGTATATCGAAAAATCCTTGGATCTGAGGTGCATGCAAATCAAGCGTCACGATTCGATCTGCTCCTGCGACTTGAAGCAAATCTGCCATCAGTTTGGCTGTGATCGGTTGTCTTGCTCTTGATTTTCTGTCTTGTCGTGCATACCCAAAATAAGGCATGACCACCGTCACTTCTCCTGCCGATGCTCTTTTGAATGCATCCAGTGCGATCAATACTTCCATGTATGTCTCTGGGACTGGACTGCATGTGGATT
>CALFEZ010000108.1 GCA_937957895.1 uncultured Erysipelotrichaceae bacterium | reverse complement strand
TCTTATCTTGATCCTTTCTGATGGATCGTATGCCTACATCCCGATCTATGAGATCAATGAGTCCAAATACAAAGATGTTGGCGATCATTTTAGCAGCCTGATCAAACATGATGCCAATGTCAAAGTCATCAGTGGTTATATTGTCAAAGACATGGAAAGTCATGTAAGCATCATGATCGTCAGCAAAAAGGGTTACATCAAACAAACCATGCTCCAACAGTTCCAGCTGACGCGATATTCCAAGACCAGTACCGCCATGAATCTGACCAAGCAAGACGAAGTGGTAGCCAGTTTCATGATCAAAGAACCCACGGAAGTAGCTGTGATGACCAAAATGGGGTACGTCGTCATCTATAACAGCAATCAGGTTCCAATATCCTCAACCAAAGCCAGAGGTGTGATCGCGATAAATCTAACCTCTAAAGACGAAGTGGTCGATGCGATCGCATTGGATGCCAAAGATGAATATCTTTTGATCGTTACTCATCAGCATACGACCAAGCGTGTAAAGCTGAGTGATCTTAGAAGAGGCAATCGACCGTACAAAGGCGATTTGATAGCCAAATGGGTCAAATCCAATCCGGCATACATGGTTTCGCTTTTTGGTGGCATCAGTACGTCCATGATCACGATCGTCAATCATCAACATACCGTTTTATGGTTTAAGGATGTTCCCATCAAATCCAAAGATGCAACGTTTTCTTCAGGACCGATCAACGATCGATTCGTGACGATCAAGGGATTGACGATCGTCGATGTGATCGAAGCTCCCGTCATTTCTGATCGTGAACAAGAAGACGATCATGATGGACATGTGGAGTTGATGCAATTTGAACTTAAGTAAAAAATCGAAAATCAATTCGATTTTTTATTGAGTCAGAATCAAATGGTGGTTTCATACTCATTGATATGGTGAACAAAAAAGATGCAACTCAATGCAAAAAAAGCTTTCAAAGCAACCGCAACAACTCAACCATCTTGACAGTCATGTGTTAAGTATGAAAAGGTCGTTTTCAATAAAGATCATTTGAACATCGAATCATTGCATTTGCAACAAAAGATGATATGATGTGCATGTAAAAAACACATAAATAAGTCGCAACAAAAGAGGCAAACACATGAAATCTCTACAGTCGATTCGCTGGTATGCAGCGACGATCCTCATCATCATGAGTCTGGTAATCACCGGGACTTTTGATGGTGTTTTAAGTAAATCCAAAGCAGCAGTCGATTTTGTATTTACGGATGTATCGATGCATGTCAAATATCCTGAGATCAGTGTTGACACCACGATATTGCAACACAAACGACATACAAGTGAAATACGCATCCCTGTTTTTGATGATGCCGCGATTGACAGACAGTTTGACCTTTTGACATCCATGATGCATGAGCACTTTGTACAAAGAGTGAACAAAAGAGCCATCAGTCAAGATGGATCGGCACGCCTGATGATCGATTTTGACATACATCGTATCAACAAAACGTTTTACTCGGTTATTCTTCATTGTCGGAGTTTTATATCCCGATCGGAGTCCGAGTCGATTCACCATGTTTTTTTGATCGACATGGAGAAAAAGCAGTTCACAAATCAAAACC
>CALFEZ010000107.1 GCA_937957895.1 uncultured Erysipelotrichaceae bacterium | reverse complement strand
CTTTTGGCGATCGATCCCTTTTTACCCAATGATACCACCCACATCTCAGCCAGGTCACTCATTTCTTTGAGTGCATTGACATAATCATCGATGGTATGCAGTTCACGTTGGATAAACTCCTGAAACTCAAATTCATTGGGTTTGACCAAAGTCGGATGACATGTCAATGCTGTTTGTAAGTATTCTTTGGTCGTATCAGCGATCAGTCGTGCACCTTTTTCTTTGACTACCATCAAAAGATCTTTGTAATCCTTGATGTCAAAGCCTTGAGGCGGAGTTCCCGAAAAGACGACGATATCGTCTTTTTGGACGTTATCAAAGAGAAAGTCACGGATCTTCTGGATGCTTGATCGTGACAGAACGAACCCACGTTGGGTGATCATGTAGCTGCCTTGACCGGATTGATCCAAAAGGATGATCGATTCTCTGGTTTCACAGTTCTCTTGTTCAAAGAAGTGACAGTCGACTCCCTTTTTTTCAGCAAGTTCGACCATGAGTTGTCCCATCTTGCCGCCGACGATGCCGGTGGCTTTGTTGGGGATGTTCATGTAGCTAAGGGCAACGGAAACATGGATGGCCTTGCCGCCGATGTCATAAATGACATTTTTGGTCTTGTTGTTGGCCTTGCGTGTCAGGGTGCCTTCCACTTCGATGATATGGTCGATCGCTGTATTGAGTGTGACTGTAAAGATCATGATTGTCTCCTTTGTTGGAAAGACGACCCTAGAAACTAAGATCGTCTTTGATTAGCAGTAGGTTTTATGCTTCTTCTTCTTCGAATTTTTTGTTTCTGGCAGTGAACTCTTTAACATACAAGTACCAGAGTCCAGCCCATGCTACCAGCATCACGATACCAAGGAAATCTCCGTTGATAATGTTGGCTGCACGTGAGAATACATAACGGAAGACAGGCATTTCCATACCAGCCCAAGAAATCAATTGGCCAGCAGGTACAGCGTATGTGCCGGTCTCGATCGCCAAATCAGTGATGATCGGAGCCAAAACGGTTCCAACATACAAGAAGATCGGAGAAGCAAGGATTCCCATGACGACCATGCGGATCAAGTTTCCGCCGGTAACGATCAGCAATGGAACTACCAAACAGATGTTGATGATACCACCCAATGGCAAGACGTTGTTGCCAGGAAGGATGATGGAGAACAACAAGGTAACTGGAACCAATAGAACAGCAGCAACCCATAGTTCTGGAGATCCAGCCAAGAACGGCCAGTCAAGACCAATAAAGAATTCGCGGCCTGGGAAACGTTTTTTCATGAATTCGCCAGCTGCATCGGAAATAGGTGACAATGCGACCATAAACAGTTTTGCAACCATTGGGAACAGAGTCAATGCGGTACCGGTAGAGATACCAAGATTCAAAGCATCTTGCCAGCTGTAACCGGCAGCAAAACCGATCAAGTTACCGATGATGAAGCCCATGACATGGTTTTCAGCAAAGATACCGATCTTTTCTTTCAATACATAAGCATCGACATTGGCGTTAAGACCAGGAATTTTTTCCATCAATTTGTTGAAAGGATTCAACACTACGCCAAATACGGTCATGGAGTGTGGACATGAAACTCCAGGAATGCCTGTGATGTTGTAGATTTGTTTTTGAGTCAAATCTGCGTTCCACAATTCGATGACTACTTGGATCGCGCCGACGACTAGCGCCATTGCGACAGAACCGGAGATGGCAGCAACCATCACAGCGGTCAAAATCTTGTTCCACACGTTCCACAAGTCAACGTTAAGTGTGCTTGTCTTGTTTAGAGCGATCATCGCGATGTTGATGGCGATTTGGATCGGGAACATGAAGAATGCATATGGCCAAGCCCAAGCGATGGCGGCCAATGGTGCCCAACCTACGTCGATAGCTGTAAGGGTGATACCTGAATTCTCAACCAAAGCTTCAGCGGCAGGGCTGATGAAACTGAACATGAACCCAACGATGGTTCCCATACCGACAAAAGCGACACCAAGGGTCAAACCGGCAGAGAAAGCTTCGCTGAATTTCATCTTGACCAGCAAGCCCACAAGGATCATGACCAATGGCAAGAACACTTGTGAACCCAGTCCTAGAACATAATCAACTACTAACTGTAAATATTCCATAAAATCCCCTTTCGTAAAGATTTTTTGCGCCAAGCGCTAAATAATATAATGAATCGGACAAGAACAGCTTACTTTGCTTTCAGGATCTCAATAAGCTTGTCTAATTCCTTGTCCATGTTCATCCCGGTCAAAAAAGCAATACCATTTAAAACTGGAACGTTGAACTGCTTCGTCGGTGCTGTGATCGCGATGTAGGCATCACACTGTTTGATATGGGTGTCGATGGATTTGATATCCACGGCATCCACGATCGCATTGACACGACGCTCTTTAAGTAAACGCCCCACTTTGGATGCAACCATTTGCGAAGTTGCAACTCCCGATCCACAAGCAACTATGACTCGTTTCACTCTGTTTCCTCCTTTTCTATGTTGATGTATTCTTTCAACACAGCCATGATCTCGCTGGCTGTATCAGCTTTGTCAAGCTTCAACATGGCTTCTTCACGCATGAACATGTCGATCATGTTTTGAAGCAGGGCGATCTGGTTTTCAGCTCGTTTGACCACGAGCATGAAAATGTATCTCGCCAAGATGGTAGAGTCTGCAGTGCCCATTTCACCAAAAGGAATCGGAGCATGCGGACGGACGACGACGATGCATGGCTCGATCACATGCTCCGGGTCACCGTGTGGTATTGCTACCGGAAAAGGTTCTGAAGGAAGCCCCGTGGGATATTTCCTTTCCCTTTCCAGGATAGCCTCCAGATAGGAAGGCAACACATAGTTCTCTTTGATGAGAAATCCGGCCATTTGATTCAAGAAATCGAATTGATCGCTTGCCTGGAAATCCAGAAATATTAAATTCTCATGAAACAATGACATCGTTCCCCTCCGAAAGTTATCTAATGAAATTATAGTCTGAAGAAAATGCAATTCAACGACGAATGGATACGATTTTTGAACATGCAAAAATGCAAATTTGATAAATTGTGTGAAAAAACCCATAATTTGCCGTATTTCCGAGTTTTTTTGCACACAACAAAAATCATCACTTTTTATGCGGCTTTTTTCAAAAATATGCCGTTGAAACACAACCTTCTTGGTGCTACACTTGCCATGAAAGGAGCATCGAACATGTTAATGCAAAAAGCGCGCGAACAGATCGTGCAATATGGAAAGCTGATGCTGAGTGCAGGATTGACTCGCGGAACGGGGGGCAATCTGAGTGTTTATGATCATGAGTTGAAACTGATGGCTATCTCTCCTTCCGGCATTCCTTATGAAGATACCACCATTGAAGATGTGGTTATCATGGATCTTGAAGGGAACGTCGTCGAAGGAACACGTGCACCATCAAGTGAACACATGATGCATGCCATCGTGTATCAGCGTCGCAGTGATATCGGAGGCATGATCCATGTCCATTCCACCTATGCCACCACTATCGCCTGTCTAAACGAATCATTGCCGGCAGTCGATTATTTGGTCGCATTTTCCGGAGGCAAAGAAGTGCCTTGTGCACCTTATGCCACTTTTGGTACCAAAGAACTGGCAGTCAATGCCGTCGAAACCATGGGACATCTCAATGCCGTGTTGCTAGCCAATCATGGCATGAACTGCGTTGCCCATGACCTTCCCATGGCCTTTGCCATCACTGAACAACTGGAGTTTTGTGCGGAACTGTATGTCAGGGCTCGCTCGATCGGAATTCCGGTGATCTTATCCGATCAGGAAATGGATCACATGCTGACCCGATTTGCCCATTACGGACAAAAGAAGAAAGACTAAAGCAAGACACTCCATGAAGGAGTGTTTTTGCTGACATGATAAGTCATGTGACCAGACAATGTTATCTTGGGGTTTTTGATGGCATGAAATTTGATATAATAGACCCAAGGAGCTTGGATCTAACCATCCAAGGATCATGTATCATGAAAACAGCAAAAGAACTATACGATTATAATACCGAACGCGACTACGGTAAGTTTCTTAATGATAAAACCACTATGAACATCTTTCAGTATTGCGCAAGACAGTTAAAAAAAGAAGAAGATGCCAAAGTGGCATTTCTGGGGATTTTGTATTATCAGCCAAGTGCTCAGTTTGTCCATTGGTATGGGGTAGTCATTACCGACTCTCGACTGATCGTGGGATTGTCCGGCTTTTTTGGCCGAGAAGTCAAGATTTTCGAGCTGAATGACTTTGTGGGTGTTTCGGCAAAAGACGGAGCCACTTACTCTACCATCACTTTCCACCATCCAAAAAAAGACATCAATATCGGGGTCAATCGACATGCACTCGACAGCATCTTTGAAGATATCCTCAACAACACCAACCTCAAGAACATGGATGAATGACCCTGTTCTTTTTTTATGATCTTCCCTGCACAAAGCTCCTTAAAAAACTTTGTGCATTTTTTTATCAATATATATTGACAGGCGATGTATATTGTTATAATATATAAACGAAAGGAGAGATACTATGACGATTACATCCGATATCCTGCGCGGTCATACGGAGACGATCATCCTCAAACATCTGATGGAAAAGGACAGTTATGGGTATGAAATCAACAAATCGATCCAGGACAAAACCGACAATGCATTCGAACTGAAAGATGCAACATTATACTCAGCATTTCAGCGATTGGAAAAGGCTGGCTTTATCTCTTCCTACTGGGGGGATGAGAAAACCGGAGCAAGGCGAAGGTACTACACCATCACCCATGAAGGAAGGATATACTACCAACAAAACAAAGAAGCTTGGGAAAGAGCGAAATCATTGATCGACTCATTGATATAGGAGGAACCATGATACAAAAAATCAGAACATACATTCAACAAGCATTTGTGGGAGTCCCACAAACCAAACGCAGCATTGAACTGCAAGAAGAGATCATCAGCAATCTGATCGACAAGTTCAATGACCAGCTTAAAAACGGCAAGACCGAAGAAGAAGCTTACCAATCCGTGATCGTGAGTGTCGGAGATCTCAGTGAACTGACAGAAGGACTCAAGGAAAGACATACGCTTTCACCGGTATCGTCCAAAGAGAGAAAACACAGTGCGACCATCAAAGCGATCGCCGTCATCCTTTACATCCTAAGTCCGTTTGCATTGATCTTTGTCAGCAGCTTCGCTCAAGGACAAACCGCATTGTTGACGATGTTTAGCTTTATCGCGATCGCCACCGGCCTTCTGGTCTACAACTCCAGCATCAAACCCGATTACATCAAAGAAGAAGAAACGATGGTGGAAGAGTTCAAAGAATGGAAAGCCAAAAGATCCAAAAAGAACGAAGCATATCGCTTGCTCAACTCCGCTTACTGGCTGCTAGTCGTTGTGACCTATCTTTATGTCAGTTACACTTACTTCAGCTGGCACTACTCTTGGATCATCTTCATCATCGCCCTTGCCATCCAGCGGATCGTCAAAGCGATCGTCATGTTAGGAGACAAAAATGAAAACTAGAACCAGTGCCTTATTGAGCATCCTGCTATGGGGAGTCGTGTTGGTGGTTGCCGTACTGTTGTTTATCTCACTCACCAACCATCAAGGATTTTCGATCTTCTCTTTGTTTGATAACTTCTCAGGGGAAAGACGCATCATCCAGGAGCTTGAGATCGATCAAACGATCGACAGGATCGAGATCGACTGGACCGCCGGTGGCGTCACGCTGACCCGCTCAAACGATGACACGATCTATTTCAAAGAAAGTGCCACCGCTGACCTTGCACCAGACAAATGGGCCGTATACACCGTATCCAACGGCAAACTATCGATCGAAAGCAAAAACAGACAAGAGTTCAACTTCTTGTTCCTGTTCCGATCCCCGGTATCGTATTTGGAACTTGCCATCCCGGATGCTCTTTATGAAAGCGTAAAACTGCAGCTGACATCCGGTAACTACGACATCAAAGACCTTGACACCAAAACCCTTGAGATCCAAGCCATCTCCGGCAACCTCAAATTAAGCAACATCACGGCAGAAGACATTATCATCAAACTTACCAGCGGAAATGTCGATGTGCGTGAGCTTACGGCAGAAAATATGGATTTCACCATGACATCGGGTAATGCCACTTTCAAAGGCAGCATCACCAACGATTACACACATAAAATGACAAGTGGCAAGTTGGTTGCTGATCTGTTGGGACAAGCTCCTTCCAGCATGCGTGTCGATGTTACTTCCGGACTTGTTGAGATCGATCTGGATCAGACTGACGGATTTGAAGCTCTTGTAAGCAAAGTAGCGGGAAGCTTCACTGCTGACTTCAGTCACACACAAAACAACGATCGATACATCCATAAAAACGGAGAAGCCCGCTATGATTTCAAGATCACCAGCGGAAGCATCACCCTAAGAGTCAACCCATAAACAAAGCCATCGTCCAGATGGCTTTTTCATTTCCGTTTTGTTTTGAAAGGATATTTGATACCATAAAGACATGCAGATCATTCAAAGCAAAAATACTAAGTTCATCACATATGATAAAGTGGCATTCGTACAAGGGATCGTCAAAAACAAACCTTGGCCCATCCTATGGATCACCTCGGATCTTTCGATCGCTTCCGTGATCACTGAGACATCCATCGATCCCAGTGTGGTGACGATATCCGGTACCAACAACGATCGTTTCGAACAGACACTGATCGATATCGCCAACGACAGCTATCGTGTCGTAGTGCTCGGTATCGAACAGCTTTTGAACATCCCCAAACTACAGAGGATCTTAGATGTGATGGCACACACCCGCACCGTCGTGGTCGATCATGCCCATCAACTCTCATTGGCAAACTTCGATCATCGTCCCGAACTTCACCATCTTTCCTTTATCGATCAGGCATTGCCCGATGCAGAGTGGTTGCTTTTTTCAGAAGCATTGTCAGCATCGGAGATCCCGTTGATCCAACAACAAGTCGATGTTGACATCCAAACGCCTCTTTTTCGGCAATCTACCTCCCATCAAGCCATCATGGTTGATGATCTGGTCCATACCCTTCAGACGGTCATCGATCTTGTTTCAAACCAACGAGCCATCATGATCACCCATGATTATCAGCTTGCTGAGATGATCAATAACATGCTTGATCATGTGTTTCCCTGTGGCGTGATCCATCGAAAAGTCGATGAAAGAAAAAAGGTTGAAACCCTTACTAAGTGGCTAAGCAAATCGCTTGATCATGTCGTGACGACTTCCGATACTATTCTTTCAAATCATCCATCTGAAAGCGTCGCCATGATCGTATGGATCGAGCGACCCATCAGCATCCAACAAATGGATCATTGGACCATCAAGTTTGGTTCCAAAAAAACCATCGTTCTGATCCGATCCGAAGATCGACCAGGCCAACACATGATCCATCAGTTTCCTTACGATCATCGACTTTCATTGATCCATGATGTTCTTTCAAACCATCCCAACGGGTTGACCATGCGTGAGATCGAACGTCACCTCAACATGGAATCCTATGCTTTGGAAAAAGCATTGAAAGGTCTGAGAGTCTTGAATGGCGTCATCAAAGACAAACTGACCTACAAAGCCAATCCGCAATGGTCCATCAAACAAGACGATATCCAATATATCCGCACTCTCAAACAAGAAGCTTACGATCAAGCGACAGCAGAGTTTAAAACCCTGTTAAAACAAGACCATAAAGTCATCATCAGTGATACGATCACACAACTAGCCACAAACACTCCGATGTCCGTCAAAGCAAAAGTGCTTTTCCCCATCACCTTTTATCCCAAAAGCCTGATCGACAAACATCTTCAAACCGAAACTGGATATGTCTATCCGATGATGATCCCCGATATAAACACAAGAGCTGACAGCATTTGTTCATTGATCGAAAACAATGCTGATATATCCCATGTGACGATCGTACCACTTTCCATCAAAAACGATGTCATCGACACATTGTCCGATCACATCGCCAATAAACTATTCATACCCAAACGATATCTGATTGATGATTTTGTCTCTGATGATTTAAAAGAGGCACTCAATCCCTATCATAAAATGAAACGCATCAAAGAACGTCTCACGTTGATACACGATCAACCCGTATCCGATACGATCGTGATCATTGCCGACCACGGTGATCACTTTTGGCAGATGGCTGTAGCCGGATATGAATTGCTGAGCCGATCGATGTGTCTAAAAGTGATCGTGATCTTCAATCAACCTTGATCTTTGATGCATCCCTTAATGCTTCATCGACGGCTGCGATCGCATGGATCTGTGTCGTATCGAACACTTCGATGCTCAGATCTTCCTGTTTTATCAACAGCGGCAACTCCGTGCATCCCAATATCACACCATCGATACCATCAATCATCGCACCTTCGATCACAGCAAGCAGTGTTTGTTTGCTTATGGGATCGATGATGCCATGGATCAGCTGATCATAGATGATGTCATGGACGATCGTTTGCTGATCGATGGCAGGAACCATCACTTCGATGCCATGCTTTGACAAGATCGAAGGTACCATATCACTTTGCATCGTAAAGGAAGTACCTAAAAGCAGTACTTTCTTTTTGCTTCTTCGTTTTATTTCTTTGGCTGTTTCATCCACGATATGCAAGACCCTAAGACCGCTTTTTTGTTCAATCGCTGCAGCTAGGATATGCATCGTGTTGGTGCAGATGATCAAAAAGTCCGCACCTCCCTCTTTGAGAATCACTGCCTGCTTTATCAACAGATCTTCCAAATCCTTCCATCTTCCTTCATGCTGCATCAAACTGATTTGATGGAAGTCAAAAGAATATAAAAGACACTTTGCTGAATGACTGCCTGAAAGACGCTTTTTGATCGTTTGATTGATCAAACGATAATACTCGGCGGTCGATTCCCAGCTCATGCCGCCCAACATGCCGATCGTTTTCATATCACACCTCTTTGAGTCTATTATGCCATATCCTTTGCTGTTTGATT
>CALFEZ010000106.1 GCA_937957895.1 uncultured Erysipelotrichaceae bacterium | reverse complement strand
GTTGTATTAATGATGGAAGGATTGATCAAAATAGTTGATAGTGTTTTTGATGGAAAGACAGCAGGTTTACCAGGAGCAGTAGAAGCATACAAAGTCACTGCCGAAGCAAACTCTGATTTCACAAATCTGTTGGGGTATAATTCAAAATTCAGTTTTTTGACATCAATGATGGTTTCTTCCGGATCTTTGGGGAAAAATGTCAGATCCTCCACAGGAATCAGTTCATCATTAGGATCTTCGGTATCGATTGGATCTTCAATGGGTTCTTCATCATTTTTTGGATCATCGATATTGGAAGAACATGCAGATAAAGAACTAAATAACAGCAAAAACGAGAGCAAAAAAAGGATTGCACTTGTAGCCCGACGGTCTTTTTTCATAACCTGACCTCCTATGATAAAGGCGGGACATTCGTTTATGATATGGATGAGGTTCTACAAACCAACATAGATTAACTTTACATTGGCATCTTTATATCTTCATAATACCATATCAGATAGAAAGTACACTCTTTTTTGGATAAAGAAGGTTGATCAAAGTTTCAGTAGGCTCATTGGATATTGAGGGAATTTATTCAGAAAACTCATCAAAACAAAAGACTTCACCTCGGAAGTCTTTCTTTGATAAGCTTTGGTTTGATTGGAATGTCTCTATATCATCAAAGACATAAACAAAAAAGAGCCGTAGCTCTTTTAAGATTAAAGTACTGTAACGTTTTCAGCTTTTTTTCCGCGAACATCGTTGATGATGTTAAACGATACGACTTGACCTTCGTCAAGAGTTTTGTAACCATCGGAAACGATAGCTGAGTAGTGAACGAATACTTCTTCGTTGGTTCCGTCTACTTTGATAAAGCCGAAGCCTTTAGTAGCGTTGAAGAATTTTACTTTTCCTGATTCCATGTGTATAGTGCCTCCTGTCTAGAATAAGCGATGGTACTACTTTTCTAATAACAAAAGGTGTTATATTAAAGTGTAACAAATCTTATAGCATACGCATCTTAGCACTTATAATAAGTAATGTCAAACACAAGGCAACATTTTTCCCTTTTTTAAGATGACCATGGATCAATATTTCCGCATATCGATGATGTTATAAGAGGACTAGCCAAAGTACTTTAAAGAGTATGTAGTATAATAGAATCAACTTTGCATGGATTTGCTGTGACCAATCCATACATAAACAGTGAGGATATCATGAAAATACAAAACACCAAAGACATTCGTGCTTTTTTCGAAAGATGTAAAAGCAACATGATCCATGACACCAAAAACGATTTTTTGGGTTTAAAGGTCACGAAAGATAATGAAAAATCAATCCAACGAAAAATGAAAAAAGCTGGTTTTCAGGAATTTGACGGACCAGAATCCACATGGCCTTCACTGTTTTTATCGACCGATGATTTCATTTCGAATCTTTATCACCAAAACATCCGCATCGAGCAAATTGAAGATGACAACATTCGGCTTTCGAGTGAAACGATCTTATCAAACCAGTTGTTCAACCTATCCGGAATCATTTTTGACAAAGACAAAGAGTTGAATGATTGGATGATGCTTCGTGCTTTGGACAAACCTTATAAAGCAACGGTCCTGATGATCGATCAGCAAGTATGGATGTTGGATGTTCCAGGTGAAGCTCATACAATGGACCCCATTGCCAGAAAAGCTCATGGTGACATACTCGTCTTTGGTTTGGGTATTGGATATTATATCTACATGGCGATGCTTAATCCACAAGTAACCTCGATCACCGTGATCGAACGATCTTCAAGCATCATTGATCTCTTCAACAAACATCTTCTGCCTCATTTTCCGCTAAACATATCACTTCAGATCATTTGTGGGGATGCATTCGATCATTTTCATAAAGAAGTGATCGAACGTTATGATCATGTGTTTGTGGATATCTATCAGTCTAGTGAAGACGGGTATCAGATGATTGAAAAAATGTTGATGAAATATTTGCCTACCGTTGATAAAGTAGACTTTTGGATCGAAAACTCTTGTTTTGAATTTCTCCCGGCATTGATCTTGTTGTATTTTGAGGCGATCACTTTCAAAGAAGACCCTTCACATGATGATCCTTTTTATCAGCATATGTTTGATAAGATCCATCAGCACTTCAAGAAAATCGATACTGTCGTTTATGATGTACCGACATTGAAAGACATGATGTATGATCGGGATATCTTAAGGACGATCAGTTCCGTTATCGTCGATTGACCAAATCTCATGATTTGGTTTTTTTGATTTGGCAACAAGTCACCTTGACAACCTTGAATCTCAAAGGATTGATATCGTTATTTCATGCACCTATAGTGAATGTAGATAACTAGCGTTTTATCGAAAGGGGTAATTGTATGAGAGAGAATATCCAACGATTTGGTCGCTTTCTAAGCGGCATGGTTATGCCCAACATCGGTGCGTTCATCGCCTGGGGATTTATAACCGCATTGTTTATCCCAACAGGATGGACACCCAATGAAGATCTAGCATCTTTGGTTGGACCGATGATCGTCTATCTGTTGCCATTGTTGATTGGTTATACCGGTGGTAAACTGGTCCATGGCAATCGTGGAGGTGTCATTGGTGCAGTCGGTACGATGGGTGTCATCGTAGGGACAAGCATTCCGATGTTTCTAGGAGCCATGCTCATGGGTCCACTGTCTGCTTATGTGATGAAAAAAGTAGATAAAGCATTTGAAGGTAAGGTTGCTGCCGGCTTTGAGATGCTGGTTGCCAACTTCTCTGCTGGCATCCTTGGCTTACTTTTAGCCGTAGGTGCTTATTTGGTCATTGGACCCACCGTCCAGGTTTTAAACACAGGGCTTGGCAATGCCGTACGATGGATCGTCGATGCCGGTTTCTTGCCATTTGCTTCGATCTTCATCGAACCAGCCAAAGTACTGTTTTTAAACAATGCTATCAACCATGGTGTTTTAGGCCCTTTGGGAGTAGAGGAAGCAGCCACACTGGGCAAATCGATCTTCTTCCTGCTTGAAACCAATCCAGGACCTGGGTTAGGCGTTTTGGCAGCATGCTGGATGTTTGGTAAAGGATTGACCAAACAATCAGCTCCGGGATCGATCATCATCCACTTCTTTGGTGGAATCCATGAGATCTACTTCCCATATGTTTTGATGAATCCTATCTTGATCTTGGCAGTCATCGCCGGTGGAGCAACAGGTGTGTTGACATTTGTTATTCTTGGTGCCGGATTGGTTGCTACACCTTCACCGGGAAGCATTTTCGCTTTGATCGCCATGTCTCCTCGTGGTGGATTGATCCCGGTTCTTGCCGGTGTCACGTCAGCAGCGGTAGTGTCATTCTTTGTATCATCCGTATTGATGAGATTCTCCAATCCTGATGCAAACCTAGGCGAAGCCAAAGAGAAAGTTGCTGAACTTAAAGGAAAACCTTTGAGAAAAGCAGCTGTAAGCAAGATCATCTTTGCTTGTGATGCAGGCATGGGTTCAAGTGCCATGGGTGCAACAACTTTACGCAAAAAGATCAGAGAAGCTGGTCTTGACATCGAAGTCATCCATTCTTCTGTCGAAGACATTCCTGCAAATGCAGAAATGGTCGTCACACACAAATCATTGTCGGGACGTGTTCAATCTACAGCTCCCAATGCTGAGGTGATCACCATCGTCAACTTCGTCGGAGCTCCTGAGTATGATACACTCGTAGAGCGTTTGGCAAAATAAACAAGGGGTGGGTATGGGTCATCCATGAAAATGGATGACCCTTTTATTATTTAGTTTTGGCACTAAGTAATCTTCCAAAGTTGAAGTGCTTCGTATTATACTGTCTGTAACGATTGGTATAATGAAATCACAGAGGTGATCGTATGACATTGACTGGTCCATTGTTTTCACCAAGATTAACCAAGATCTTTTTGGAGTTGTTGTCGAAAGACGACTTCATCTCGGTCTCTCATCTTTCAAAAACACTTAATATCAGCAAGCGTACATTGTTTCGTGAGATTTCTGGATGCAATTATTTGCTGACTCCCTATCATTTGGTGTTGGAGTCCAAACCAGGCATCGGTATTCGAGTCAAAGGAAGCATCCAAGAAAAAGCGTACTTTTTGAAAGTATTGCAGGAGTATCACTCCAAATCCGACTATTATGACATCCAGCAACGCAGGATGTTGTTGACGGCAGAAATACTCAAAAATAAAAACCTATCCAAGCTGATCACATTTGCCAGATCTTTTGATGTTTCAGAGGCAACCATCAGCAACGATCTGGCTAGCTTGGATGGATGGTTTGAAAGTCATGGGCTGAAACTTGTCAGAAAACCGGGTTATGGTCTTGTGCTAGAAGGCAATGAAGATGATGTTCGACGTGCCATGACAGACTTTGTTCACAATCAACTCAAAGAAAACAAACTCATCGATTTGATCTATCTTTATCAAGATGAGTTCGACATCGAAGAGTACTTCCTACAACAAGATAGTTCCAGCATCCTGAATCTTTTGAACCATCAGATATTGGCCAATGTCATCAAAGTCATCCGAAACAGTGAGTTCAAGTACGTGCAGAAGATGGCGGATAGTTCATTGATCGGTTTGATCATCCACCTTACGATCGCCATTGAACGCTTGATCGACAATGAGATCATCCAGATGGATCCTGATTTGCTGTATCAACTTCAACAAGATGAAGACTTCAGCAATGCTGAAGATTTGTCCCGATCGATGGAAAAAGAGTTCGATATCACATTCCCTCAGGCAGAGATAGCATATATCTTAATGCACCTCAAAGGAGCAAAATTAAGAGATTTGTATCCTGAATCGGATGTCGTCCAAACAATGGATGACATCAAACTCAAACAGCTCATTCATGATATGATCGAGGATTTTGAACAGACCATGGGGGTTGCCATGATTGGGGATGACGTACTCCATAAAGGGTTGCTGACACATTTTCGTCCGGCATTGACCCGGATGAATTACAATCTCAAGATCCGAAATCCTTTGCTGGAACAGATCAAGCAGCAGTACCCAGAGATTTTCCAAGCGAGTCAAAAAGCGATCCAAGTCATGGAAAGCAGTCTGCAACGAGAAATACCGGTCGATGAAGTAGGGTATGTGGCATTGCATTTTGGAGCAGCCTTTGAACGGTTGAAACAGAGGATGAATGAAAGCATCCAACTGAAAGTAGGGGTTGTTTGTGCCAGCGGAATCGGAATATCCAGTTTGCTATCATCTCGCATCAAGAACATTTTTCATGATTTGCAGATGGTTGTTCCACTTGCCATCGAAGATGTGGATGATTCATTGCAGGATCAGTTTGATTTGCTGGTAACCACGATCTATTTGGAGAAAGCACCGATATGTTCGGTATACGTACAACCATTACTGACGGAAAGTGATATCGAAAACATCAAAGAAGCGATCCACAGATGCAAAAGACAAAAACAGGAAGTCATGCAACGACCTCCCATCAACCTCAAAGAAGATCCACTGGAAACGTTGGCTCAGATCAACTTGAGCATACAGAAGTTATTGAAGCAAGTGACCGTGACGACCATCCATCATGCACTGACATGGAACCAACTCATTGACAAAGTGTCACACATGAGTGCCCAAAGTGTCAATCAAGCAAAAGAGATCAAAAATGCATTGTTCGACAGAGAAAAGCATGGTTCGGTCATCGTAGAAGAAGTAGGTGTCATCCTGCTTCATGCCAAAGTCAAAGACATCAAAGACCCTATCTTGAAGTTCTTTCTGAGTGATGAAGCGACATTTGTCAATGAACAAACTCAACATTGTTCAGTTGCCATGATCATGGTAGCAGACAAAGAATGTCCCAAGGACACCAACAAAATGCTCAGTGCCATCAGTGCCGGCTTGATCGATGATGATTTATTTAGAAATGCAATCAAAAACAAAAACAAAGAGAACATTGAATCATCGCTGTCGTTGTTGTTGCAGAAGTGGTATCGCAACGAGACGATGCAGCGACTAAAAAACATATAGAAAGAGGAATCAGACATGTTTGCAAACAAAAAGAAACAACGAGAAATACTGGCAAAAGACAATATCGTGATCTCCCATGAGATTTTTGATGTTAGTTCTGCCATCGAAAAAGTAGGTGATATGCTTCTTCGTGATGACTATATCGAACTACCGTATATCGAAGCAATGCATAAAAGAAATGCATCACTGTCTGTTTTCTTAGGCAACTATCTGGCAGTACCTCATGGAGAATACGAAGCAAAGAAGTACATCAAAGCCAGCGGCATCAGTGTGTTAGTTCTGCCAGATGGAATGGATTGGGATGGGAATCGTGTTCACTTCGTCATTGGGTTGGCAGGAAAAGATCAAGAGCATATCAAGATCCTCAGCAACATCGCAGAACTGTTTCAAGAAGAAGACAAAGTACTTGAACTAGTCAAAGCAACATCCACTGACAAAATCTATGATGCCCTCAGCAAAGGAGGCTTATGATGAAAGTCGTGGCCATCACACTGAATCCTTCATTGGATAAGACGGTCACGTTGGATACCATCACGATCGGTGGACTCAACCGCGTGACCGATATCATTGAAGATGCTTCCGGCAAAGGCATCAATGTAAGCAAAAACTGCAGTTTGTGGGGATTGGAAAGTCTGGCGTTGGGTTTTTTGGGGGGGTATGTCGGAGAGCATGTCAAGCTTACACTTGACAGTGAAAACATCAAAACCGATATGGTGAACATCGATGGGAATACACGTGTCAACCTCAAGGTGCACAGCACCATCGATCATGTGATCACGGAGATCAATGAACCAGGTCCGAGCATCAACAATGCAGACATCGAAGCACTCAATATCAAAATCAGACAGCATGTCGATCAGCATACGATCATGGTTCTTTCAGGAAGTGCTCCCAGAAACTTTCAAGCCGAGCTATATCAGCATATCGTTGCACTTGGTAAAAAACAAGGTGCCTGGGTCGTGCTGGATGCCGATAAAGATGCGTTTGCATATGGTCTTCAAGCAACTCCAAATTTGATCAAACCCAATGATAAAGAAGTTCAATGGTATCAAAGAAGTGAGCATCCTCTAAATGAACGACAATTGATCCATCAAGCTGTCAAGTGGGTCGATGATGGTATCGAGTGGGTCGTCATATCCAGAGGGAAAGAAGGAGCGATCTTTGCAGATCGAGAGCATGTTTATGTCGCTGACGGGCTCAAAGTCAATTTTGCAAGTTCCACGGGTGCCGGGGATGCGATGGTATCTGCCATGATTTATGCCAAGGCAAACACATGGAGCTTTGAAAAAGCATGCATCTTCGCAGTGGCGGCATCAGCTGCGACGGTTGAGACGTTTGGGACCAAACCAGCTACCCTGGATGCGATATATAGTAAGTTTGGTGATGTTAAAATCAAAGAGGTGAAACGAGATGAAAACTAAAGGTGTAAGATTGTATGGATTGGATGATCTAAGATACGAAAGCTTTGAGCTTCCTAAGATCAAAGATGATGAGATCCTTGTAAGGGTCATGACAGACAGCATTTGCATGTCGACATACAAAACAGTAAAACAAGGGAAAAAACACAAAAGAGTACCGCAGAATGTAGATACCAATCCTGTGATCATTGGACATGAGATGGCAGGAGACATTGTCGAAGTAGGAAAGAAGTGGCAGCATCAGTTCAAACCGGGACAACGGTTTGCTTTACAGCCGGCACTAAATTACAAAGGGTCCTTGGCTTCTCCCGGATACTCGTATGAATGGTTTGGCGGAGCGACACAGTATACGGTCATCCCGCAGGAAGTGATGGAGCTCAATGCTCTGATGGTCTATGAGGGAGACAGTTATTTTGAAGCTTCTTTGGGAGAACCCATGTCTTGTGTCATTGGTTCATTCAAAGCAAATTACCATACATCAAAGCTTAAGTATGAGCACGATATGGGCATCAAAGAAAATGGCTACTGCATGATCATGGGAGGATGTGGTCCTATGGGACTGGGTGCCATCGATTATGCATTGCAGCTTGATAACCCAATGAAAGTGTTGGTAGTCACCGATGTCAGCCAAGATCGCATCGATCGGGCCAGACGGGTATTGCCTGAATCGATGGCAGCAAAGCGTGGCATCGAGTTGATCTACATCAACCCAAACGATCATGAAGATCAGCATAAAGCACTCATGGATCTGACCGATGGTCATGGATACGATGATGTTTTTGTCTATGTGCCGATCGCAGCACTTGTTGAGCAGGCAGATTCGCTGTTGGCATTTGACGGGTGTCTGAACTTCTTTGCAGGACCTACCGATAAAAACTTCAGTGCAAAAATCAACATGTACAATGTCCACTATCTAAATACTCACGTCATGGGATGGACCGGAGGTAACAACGATGATTTGTTGGAAGCATTGCATCTATCGGCTACCAAGCGTACAAATCCAAGTCTGATGGTCACACATGTCGGTGGGCTTGACAGTGTCGTCGATACGACCATGAACCTTCCATTTATCCCGGGAGGGAAGAAACTGATCTACACCCATATCGAGATGCCATTGACGGCTATCGAGGATTTTGAAGAGTTGGGAAAAACAGATCCACTGTTTAAGAGATTGTTTGAAGCAACAGAAAAAACACAAGGATGTTGGAATCTTGAAGCAGAGAAGATCCTGCTCGATCACTTTCATGTAGAGATCAAGTAATAAACACATAAAGGGCAGTCAACAAAACAATTGGCTGCTTTTTTATGCTTACTTTGATGTATTTGTTGGCATTTTGATCCAAAATATGCAACAATTGTCTCGTTTTAGAAAAGAGCATGGATATGAATAGGTATAAAAACGGATTGATCGCAGTCCTGCTGATGCTTGTTGTCCAATTTGTCGTGACATTTGAAATGAATGTCGTGATGCCCTTGGCACCCAAGATAGCAGATCTATATGGCATCGCATATCATCAAGTGACATACATGAATATCGGGTATGCCTTTTTTGGCATGTTTGCTCCGATCATCGGATATAATGCGGATCGCTTTGGATTAAAAAGAATGATCCTTGTTACATTGGTGCTGTTTGCCATCGGCAGTGGATTGATCGCTTATGTTCCGTCGCTGTTAGGGTATGTGATTGGGC
>CALFEZ010000105.1 GCA_937957895.1 uncultured Erysipelotrichaceae bacterium | reverse complement strand
TACGAGATCACTGTGTGACTGGAGTTCAGACGTGTGCTCTTCCGATCTACAAATGCCAATACCACGGACATGATCCACATCATATGACCTGTTAAGAAAATATACTTAAGCGGTGTAAAGCGAGCAAGGATGATATTTACAAAGAACCCTGCTGCCAAGATGATAGCCGATGTTCTGGCAATGACCGGTACATTGGCTTGCAGTGCCCCTACCACTGCTTCGTCAAATGGAACCAAACCAGTCAGGTTGAACACATCTGCGAACAGTTCGCTAAATGGTGCCAACGCCGTGACGATCAGTCCTGCTCCGCCACCCAAGATAAGCAAACCAAGTACCGTTTTCAAAGTTCCGGTAAAAACTTGATCTGCTCTTTTTTTCTGCAGCAATAACCCCGTTAATGCTACCAAGCCCAGTACGATTGCAGGAGTCTGTAACAGGCTGATAAAAAGATCCAACATCAATAATTTCCTCCTCTTTCATTTAGAAAGTTTATCAACTTCTCTTTTATCTCATTCACATCAATAATGTTGTCGATATAGACGATCTTCGTGATGCTATCAGGAAAGGATCCCCGTAGGTCTTTTGAGCTCATGATCAAATCATGAGGTACCCCTGCAATGGTCCCCATATCCCAATGCTCAATGTCACAACGTAGTCCTATCTCCTTGGCAACTTTTTCAACGGACATTTTCAGGATCAGGCTTGAACCGACTCCCAGACCACATACGGTGATGATTTTCATGTTTCCTCCTTATAGACAACTGATCTTGTCTTTGTAGTTCTTGATGTGAACTTTATTTATCTCATCTCCGGCTTCGGTGTTGGAACTGACCCAAATCGGAGGATGAACCCCGTCATTGACCAAATTCTCGATGGTCTGTGCAACCAGCGATTCGATGATCATCATGCCCAATATCGTGGACGTGCCGACAAATTTGTGTGGCAATCCTTCCATGCTAAGGGCAGCATCTCCAAACTCACAGTTGATATCGATCACGATATCCGCCACATCCGCCAGTTTCTGATTGGAGGAGTGGCGTGAACTAACCTGAGAAGAGAACTTCTCGGATGTCAGTCCGATCACTGTCATGTTTTTCTTTTTGGCTGCTAAAGCCATATCCACCACCGCTCCGTTTCTTCCAGATACCGAGACGATGATCATGGTGTCATGCGGTGTGGTGTGTTCCAGATCCAGGTACGTTTCAACAAACCCTTCCATCCGTTCCATCAAGGTAGACAGCTTGGCTACCGGATTGAGGGAAAGGTGTGGTATCAACAAAGCATTGACCGGTACCAGACCACCGGCACGATAGAACATTTCCTGGGCAAACATCTGAGAGTGCCCACAACCAAACACATGGATCAATCCATCGTGTTTGATCGTTTCTGCCATGGCTTGTGCGGCTTTTTCTATCTTTGTTCCCTGGGTGTCAAACATCTCCTGACTCTGTGTTTTGACGATCTCAAACAATTCTAAATATTTCATTTCTTGCTCCTTCACTGAATGATCTGATATATTTCCTCTATGGTTTTTGCCTCTAACAATGCGTTTAATCTTTCAGTATCCATCAGCAATTGAGCGAAACACCGGATCATCTCCATGTGTTGCTGGTTGTCCAAACTACTAAACGCAAAGCATAACTGGATCGACTTGTCATGATCCGGTATCGGATAAGGTTCCTTTAAGGCCGTCAGACTCATGGCTGTTTGGGTTACCCCTATCCCGGGTTTTCCATGAAAGAGTGCGACTTTGTCGATCAAGACCATGTATGGTCCATATTGGGCATAGGTGCTTTTCATGGAGTCGACATAACGCTCGTCGATGCACCCTTGATCGATCAACTGCTGACCACACAAGGTGATTGCTTGATCTACGTTTTCTACTCTGTCCATGATTTGAATCGATTCTTTTTTTAAGTATGTATTAAGCATGGCATCCTTTCTGATCACAGCGTATTCAACACGACTTTAAACTCAAACGAATCGCCTTTGGAAACCAGCGAAGACCAGCTCACGATCTCATCGTCGGCATACAATGTCCGCTGGACGACCAGACCGTAACTAAACGGTTTGGCATGAAGCAGTTCCGCTTCGTTGATCGTAAGCTCACAGGCACGAAAGCGCTCTTCCGCACGAGTGGATTTGATGCCAAATTCCAACTCAAGGGTTTTATAGAGACCGACTTTGTTGAAGTCGACTTCCAAAAGCTTTTCATATCGTTGTTTCTTGAAATAGGTACGCTCATACATGATAGGTTGATCATCGGCCAACCTAAGACGTTTTAATACGATCACTTGTTCACCCTGTTCGATGTTCAGACGATCGGCCAACTTGTCATCAGCCGCGATGATCTCGATATCCAAGACCTTGGTGGAAGAGATCTTCCCTTGTTTTTCCATTTCCTGGGAAAAGCTATAGACCATGCCCAGTTGCTGGGTGATCGGATGTTCCGCAACAAACGTTCCTTTGCCTTGGATCCTTTTGAGTTTTCCACTGCGCGTCAGCTCTTCGATCGCTTTGCGTACGGTGATCCGACTGACACCGTACATCTCACAAAGTTCACGCTCAGCCGGGATCTTTTCCCCCCTTGGCCATGCTTCACTTCGGATCTTCTCTTCAATGACATCGAGCAGCTGATAATATAGCGGTATCCTACTATCTGTGTTGAGCTTCATATTCGTCCCCTTAATATGACATGTCATCATGTTGTTATAACCATTGTAAACGGTGCCATGGATGCTGTCAATAAAAACTTCCGGCAAAATTACACCGGAAGTGTTTGATCATGAATGGCTCATGATATCATGATCCGATCGTGATCATCTTTGGGTTTTTGATGTCAAAACAATCCAGTACCATTTTCAGGTTTGATTTATTGACTGCCAAAACAAGGTTCTTCTCTGTTTTAAGCAGCTCTTTTAAGATCATGCCAAATCCCATGTTGACACATTCCACCATCCCGACCTCATCCAAAAAGATCGTCTCGATCATTGGATCTTCGATCCATGATTGGATCGATGTGTAAGCTGTGTCGATCACCGGCAAGGAAAACACAAAACGATCGTACACAAAGAATCGTTCGAATGATTGGGCATCTTTGGTCGTATCGATGATGAACATTTCCCCTTTTCTGGTGGTCAAACAAACCAATCGATACCCAAGCAAAACACCTTGATCATCGTATGTTTTCACACTGACAAACCCATCACTTGTGTGGGATGGTTGTTTGAGATACAGATCGATCATGGTCTGGGTTTTACCACTGTCAAAATCACCTGTGATGATGGTAACACTTGCCATGTTATGTCAACCACTGCAGCAAGATCGCCATCATCAGCATGCCAAAAGCTGCCGGTTGAGTGACTTTAATATGATTGGGTTTTCTCACCAATGATAGATAAACACCGATCAATATCGCATTGACCCCGCTTTCCAATAACAAAAAGCGAAGTGAAAGTGCGATGCCGTTGGTCACCAGACCGGCAGGCAATCCAAACCGGGAGATCACAAGCATGTAGAGCAGAAACACACTGCGCCAACCAACGCTCATCAAAAACCCCAGACCAAACAGTTGTATTTGTTTCATGTGCTTGCTTGTGGTGATCAAAAGCGTTACAACCAATCCCTCCATCAACAAAGCCAGTGCAGGATTGATGACAAAGATCGGCAACAAACCTCCAAAGGCAAGGTCTGTCAATTTGATCATGGCAGCGATACCAGCCGCTGCCGTGATCGCAGAAGCCTTCGATGTGTGCTGATAGACCTGATGCATAAAGAAAAGGGCGACGGGAAACATGATAAAACCGGGAAGTCCGGGAATGGCTACTGCCAGATAATGCAGTACATATCCCAATGTTGCTTCCACTAGTCCCCATGTTGCGCCCCAAAACAGGATCGTGGTATGTTCTTGTTTCATATTATCAACTCCTTGAGAAGAAAAGCCTCTATCAGATTCAATGCCACTTGGCGTCGATACTCTTTGGTTGAACGAACATCATCGATGGGTCGTAACCGAGTGTCATATTCTGCCAGTACTTCTTGGATGATCGTAGGTATTTGTTTGATACTTGTTTGCTTGAGTAGATCTTCACACGACAGACAACGGATGACGGTTGGTGCACAAGCACCAATGCTGATTCGAACATCATGGATGATATCATCGATCACAAGTGCCACAGCAAAGACCGACACCTTGGAGATCGCATTGGCTTTTCTGGCTCCCACCTTGTGATAGAAGGTCTTATTATACGTGTGTATCGGGATCTCGATATGGGTGACTATCTCATCATGTTGCAGATCGATCTGTCCCGGTCCAAGGATAAAGCTTTGGATGGGGAGGATCCTTTGCTGGTCCAATGATTGGATGATCATCTTCCCATCAAGCGCATAAAGCAGTGGCAACACATCACCGGCCGGTGAGGCATTGCATACATTGCCGATCAATGTTGCCTGATTACGGATCGCTTGTGATCCGATCTGTCGGATAGGAGTTTTCCAGCAGTCACTTATCGCAGGGTGCTCTAAAAACTGATCGTAAGTGACTCCTAGTCCAATACGGACAACATCCTCTTTGATTTCGATGTGATTGGTTTGACTTACCTGTTGAAGGTACAGGACATCTTTGGTATAGGGAATCGAAGTTCCGGACCATGGACGATGGCGAGGCAGGATATCCGTGGCACCATTGATGATCATGGTGTCATGTGTATGACGGATATTGAGTGCTTCGATCAGAGTTTTGGGATAAAAGGCATTTACCATGATCCGTTCTCCTTTTCGATGGTTTTCAAGATCCCATCGATGATCATCTGATACCCGGTACAACGACACAAGTTCCCTGATATGGCTTCGATGATTTGGACTTTGGATGGATTGGGATGTTTTGACAGAAGTGCTTCTACCGCCAAGACGATACCCGGTGTGCAAAAACCACATTGTACGGCTCCTGCTTCCATAAACGCTTCCTTGATCAGGACAAATCGTGTTGTTTCGCGATATCCTTCCAGTGTCATGACTTCTTTTTGATGGACATGACCGATCGGCAAAAGGCAGGAGTTGATCAATTTGCCATCGATCAACACACTGCAAACCCCGCATTCTCCTTCCCCACATCCTTCTTTGACCGAAGTCAATGCAAAATCATCACGCAGCACATCCAGCAAACGACGATCGTGTCGTGTTTGGATGATCACTTTTTCTTTGTTGAGGATGCATTCGATGTTCATGGTGGTCACCTTTTTATACTTTCTGGTGTGATCGGGATGCGATCGATCGAGTAACCGACTGCCTGTGCGACTGCATTGGCCAATGCCGGAGCTACACCAACCAATGGCAGTTCCCCCAACCCTCTTGCTCCAAAGGGTCCGATCGTTGATGGATTGTCGATCAGTCGGGTCAAAATCGAAGGGGCGTCCTGAGCGGTCGGGATGATATACGTGGTCAATGTGTCTTGAGACAGACGACCATCAACAGGTGTCAGTACTTCACTTGTGGCATATCCCAGCCCTTGAAGGATGCCTCCCTCAAGCTGTCCCTGAACGATCCTTAGATCCAGTGGTGTTCCGATATCGTACACTCCCCAGATCGTCTTGACTTCGATTTGATAGGTCAAAGGATCGACTTCGACTTCCACGACATTGGCTCCCCAGGAGAAATCGGGGTATGCATTTCCAATGAAGGTCTTGTTGTCCCAAAACAAGAATGTTGGATATTCGTAAGCCTGAATGATCTCAACATACGCTTCATCCCAACGTTGTTTGATTTTCTCGGCTGCATTTTGTACCAGTTTTCCCACGATCAAAGCAGTTCGTGAAGCTACGGTTGGTCCGGAGTCCGGACAGTTTTGACTATCGGGATAATCATGATCGATCTGATGGATGTCGATCTTTAGAGTGTTGGCTACGATCTTGCGCAAGGTCGTCAGTGCTCCCTGACCGATCTCGGTGCTGGAAACATAGATCTTCACACGGTCGTTTTCTTTGACCAAACGAACAGTCGGATGGATCAGATCCGGTTCTCCTGCTCCGGTAAACCCACATCCATGAAAGAACACGGATATCCCGATGCCTTTGTTTGGTTGATGTTTGTAATCGTTGTGTTTGGTTTTGAAATCCGACATGTTCACGATTTCATGGATGATCTGATCCAGACAAATCGGATCGTGAAACACTCCTTGTGTGGAAGATGTATCTCCTTGTTTAAGGAAGTATTTCTGGCGGAGTCGGATCGGATCTTCATTGATCTCTTTGGCAATATGATCCATATGCACTTCGATCGCAAAAAATGCCTGAGGACCACCAAATCCGCGAAAGGCTCCGCTTACGACTTGATTGGTGATGTATGCTGTTCCTTTGATTTGCAGGTTTTCGATATTGTAGACGCCGGCAATCGAGAAAATACTGCGTTGCAAGACCACACTTGATAATCCTGCATAGGCTCCGCCATCGATCGCGACCTCGATGTCACGACCGATGATGGTGTGATCTTTGTCTAGGTAGCTTTCGATGGTGATCATCGATGGGTGACGTTTGGTCGATGATTCGATGTCTTCCTGACGATCGTAGATCAATTGGACCGGTTGATTGGTTTTGATGGCTGCCAAGGCAGCATGGACACCCGGTATGGAGGGAAAGTCTTCCTTTCCGCCAAAAGCACCACCGGTCGCCATCTGGACCACACAGATCCGATCCTGTTGCCAACCCAGTGCTGATTTGAGGGCTTCCACAATATAATACGGACACTGCATCGAGCCCCATACGGTGATGATCTGATCTTCATATCGAGCGATCATTCCCTGAGTC
>CALFEZ010000104.1 GCA_937957895.1 uncultured Erysipelotrichaceae bacterium | reverse complement strand
GTTTGATAGTTTTTGACATTCAGATACGTGATTCCTTGATTTTTTTGATCGTTTATGTGTTAAAATGACATTGGAATGTGAGGCGCGCTATGTTAGATTCTATCGTTTCGTTTTTTGCTGATTCCCTCATCCGTTGGGACTATGTCCTTGGAGGATTTGGGCTCTTTTTATTTGGCATCAAATTCATGGGTGATGGTCTGAAAGCTGTTGCCGGTGACAAGATGAGAGACTACATCGACCGATATACATCCAAAATCTACATGGGGATCGTCGTTGGTGCTGTCATCACCGTTTTGATCCAATCCTCATCCGCCACGACAGCCATCACGATCGGTTTTGTTCGAGCCGGATTGATGCGATTGGAACAAGCCGTCGGTGTGATCATGGGTGCCAATATCGGGACTACTGTCACTTCTTTTTTGATCGGTTTGAAGATTGAAAACTTCGCACTTTATATCGTTTTTATCGGCGCTTATCTGGTTTTGTTTACCAAACGTAAAAAGACCGTTTACATCGGAACTTCCATACTTGGTTTTGGGATTATGTTTTTCGGTTTAAAAACCATGGGAGACGAGCTTAAGTTGCTCAGTCAAGTCCCATTATTCAAAGAACTTACCGAACAAATGGCTGATTACCCTCTACTTGCACTTTCGGGAGGGATCGTGATGACGGCCCTCATCCAATCCTCATCGGCCATGATCGGTATCGTACAGAAGATTTATGAAGCAGATGGTATGACACTGCAAGCAGCTCTTCCCTTTGTGTTTGGATCAAACATCGGGACGACCATCACCGCGATCATTGCGGCTCTTGGTGGTTCTCTTGCCTCAAGACGTGCTGCAGCCGCACATACTTTTTTCAATGTGGCCGGGACTGTTGTAGGTATGTTGATGCTCCGTCAGTTCATACAGGTCGATCAACTTATATCCAACTACTTTGAAGCCAATGCCATGTTGCAGATCTCCATTGCTCATATCATGTTCAACGGTTTGGCGACGATCATTTTATACCCTCTTGTCAAATATCTTGTGCTGGCAGTTCGAAAGTTGATCAAAGGCGATGAAGTTGAGTTTAGAGAAATCGACATCACCCTTGATCCTGAGATCGTGAAAAGTCTTCCTTCCGGTGCGTTGGGACTTGCCAAAAATGCTATTTTGAAAATGGGGGATATCACAGCAGAAGCATTTGAAGAGACTCGCGAGTTTCTGTTGACCGGCAACAAACATGCATTTGAATCTGTGATGCAGTTTGAGTCGATCATCAATTCGATGGATACCAAAATCACTGATTATCTGCTTTTGGTGGCCAAAGAGAATCTGAGTGAAAATGATTTGGAAGAGTACACCACCAATCTGCAAGTAACAAAGAATCTTGAACGGATCGGTGATCTTTCAACCATCCTAGTCGAATTTTATGACATGATCTACGATGCAAAGGAAACCTTGTCAAAACACGCGATCGAAGATGTCATGACGATGATGGATATTGTTACTCATATGCTCAATCGTGCACTTCGAGTTTTCAACCAGAAGGATTTCAGCTTGCATAACTCAATACTTGAGGACGAGAACTACCTTGACCTTCTCGAATACAAAGCCCGTCAGCGACATTTCCAGAGAATGGCAACATCAGAATGTATCGCAGAAGTGGGTGGTTCGATCTTTGTCGATATCTTAGGTACGATCGAACGTATCGGTGATCATGCATGCAACATCTCAAAAAATGCAGTGAACATCCACGTGACTCATGAAGTTAAAACTGTAACTCAAAAAGGCGATTAGGATCGCCTTTTTTTATCGTTGATCATCGTATCGTTTGAGTATCTTTTTGACTAGTGGATGTCTAACGACATCGGCTTCATCCAGATAGACAAAGGCAATTTCCTGGATATCTGCCAACTTGGACTTTGCGTCGATCAATCCTGAAGGTTGATCTTTCCTTAAGTCGATCTGTGTGATATCACCGGTCACGACTATCTTTGATTCATTCCCCATGCGTGTCAAAAACATTTTCATTTGTGATGGCAATGTGTTTTGAGCTTCATCAAGAATAACGAATGCTTGATCGAGCGTACGACCCCGCATGTACGCCAAGGGTGCGATTTCGATGGACCCCTTCTCTAAGTATTTATTGGTTGCTTCGACCCCAAGCATGTCATACAACGCATCGTAGAGTGGTCTTAGATATGGATCGACTTTCTCTTTGAGATCACCTGGCAGAAATCCCAGGTTCTCCCCGGCTTCAACCGCAGGACGCGTTAAGATGATCTTTTTTACGTGGTTGTGTTTTAAACACCAAACGGCATAAACCACAGCCAAATAGGTTTTTCCGGTTCCGGCAGGTCCGATCGCAAATGTCATATCATATTTCTTCATGGCATCGATGAATGTCAATTGCCCGAATGTCTTAGGATAAATCATTTTACCGGCAAAATTGCTGGCAAGCGGATGTTTGCTAAGTTCGGTAAGTGAACGTCTTTGTTGCTTGTTTTCTTCGATGATGTACTCCAACATTGATATTGTCAACTCGTTTTTGGTTCGTATGACTTTCAATGCCTCGTCAAAAACATCTTTGATACGATTGAGTGTGTCCTTGTTATCCCCGTGGATCAAGCACTCTTGATTTCGTGCGATGATCGAAACATCGAAAATCTTCTCGACATAATGCAGGTTTTGATCATTGATGCCAAAAAGCACGGCTGCTTCTTCAACCGTTAAATCTTTGAGGGTGATGGTCGTTTGATACAAAGCGTATCCTCCTATTCATCTCAATCATACCTATTTTTGTATATAAAAAAAAGCACTAATGTGCTTAAAAAACTTATTTACGCTTTTTTTTTGCTTTGCGAGCTGCTTCTGACTTAAGCTTACGCTTAACGCCTGGTTTGACATAATACTCTCTTTTGCGAGCTTCAGCTAGGGTTCCGTTACGAGACACTTGGCGTTTAAAGCGACGCAAAGCATCATCTAGAACTTCGTTCTCTTTGAGTACGACTCTTGGCATATTCGACCTCCCCTCTGATGCAAGCAAGTTTATTATACATAACCAATATTCAAAATGCAACAAAATCTGCTTAAAAAGCGATCTTTTGATCTGTTTTCAAAGTATCTTGAGTAAATGGATAGATACCATATTTCAAAGATTGCTGATGCGTGTTTTGTACTTTTCGAAGTTGGATGCGTTGTAGCGATCCCCTTCATCCGTGTTTGAACTCATCCAGACCGGTGGTTTAAATCCCTGGTCAATGCATTC
>CALFEZ010000103.1 GCA_937957895.1 uncultured Erysipelotrichaceae bacterium | reverse complement strand
CTTCTCACAACAACGAGTTTTTCTTTATGTTTCAACCCATGCTCAGACCAATCGCATCCAAATGATCGATCAACTCCCTGAAAAAAGCAATGTTTCGTCCAACTTTCTGATGCTGCTTAAAAAGCATTGTGAAGGTGGACGGATCGTCAACATCAAGCAGATCGGGTTTGATCGTGTCGTGATGCTGACAATCGAAGGACATGATGAAATGTATGAGAACACACATCATACGATCGCGATCGAACTTATGGGAAAATATGCCAACATGGTCTTGATCGATAAAAACCAAATCGTCATCGATGCTCTTTATCGAATCCCCCCTTATCAAAACAGCAAGCGAATATTGGTCCCCACAGCAAAATATGTGATGGTGGATTCGCTTGATAAAAAAAGTCCTCTCAAAAGAGAAGATGGCGATGGTGATGACTTTTTGGATCTTTATGAAGGGTTCTCACCACTTTTGGCACGAGAAATGGAGTATCGGATCCGTCAGGGCGAACGATACGATGATGTCATAAAACAACTGCTAACAAGCAACACGCTGTATGTGGCTCAAGAGAAACCATCGGTTTTTCACGCCATTCCATTGATACATACTAACTTGACATTCGATGATCACGATCTTCACAAAGGAATGACACAGATCTATCAAGATCTGGATCAAAAAAAGCGGATCAAAAACATCACCAGTGACCTTGAAAAGATCATTCGACGTGAGTTGAAAAAGGCAATCCAAAAAAAAGAAAAGCTTGAAAAAGCACTTGAAGCCACCGAAGATGCTCAAATGCTGCGTTTGTACGGCGACTATTGTTTTACCTATGCTGATCAAATCAAAAAAGGCTCAGATCAAGTTACATTAACGACCTTTGATCAAGCATCCACGATCACAATCTTGCTTGACCCTCGATACTCAGCTATCCAAAATGGACAACTTTACTATAAGAAATATCAAAAACAAGTGAGTTCGATCCCACATATCCATAAGCAAATCGAAGCAGCTGATCAGAAGATCGAATACTTTGCTCAGTTGGAAGATCAGCTCAGTTATGCTGATGTCTCCGATGCGATAGAGATCCAACAGGAACTGATGCAAAGTGGATATCTGTATCAGAAAACCTCAAAAAAGCTCAACAAAAAACAAAAACCTGCTTACATGACGATCGTTTTGGATAAGAACACCACAATCTACCTTGGGAAAAACAACATCCAAAATGACTATGTCACCTTTACGCTTGCCAAAAAGAAAGATACCTGGTTTCACGTCAGGCATCATCATGGCGCACATGTGATCGTAAGCAGTGAAAAAGCACTTGAGGAAAAACAAATACGAGCTGCTGCCATGCTTGCAGCATACTACTCCAAAGCCCGTTATTCCTCTTCCGTGGAAGTGATGTATACTCCAATCTCACATATCAAAAAAATCCCCAATGCACCGAAAGGGAAAGTGTCCGTCACCCATTATCGTTCGATTTTCATCGATCCTGATGAAGATATCATCAAAAACATACTCTCAACAAAATAGCACGACAACGGTCGTGCTATTGCATGATATCACCATGATCCTTTGGTGGAGCGAACCTTGAAATGATATCGTAATAATCCTCTTCGAGTATCTTGGTAGAATAATAAAACTTGGCATTGACATATCTGATCCATTTATCCAGTGTCTCTTTGTCGATCATCTCAAACCCCTGATGTGGTGTAAACTCCTTGGTCCTTGCATTGTAGCGACCTTCTTTGATAATGAAGCTGCGGTTGTTGAAGATCACGATCTCAAGTTGTACAGAGAATATATCAGTTCCTGCCATCATCCTAGAATCATAATCCAATCCAAACAGATTGGATACCGTGGGCAGGATATCAAGACTGGAGGTATATCTGCTGATGGTGGTAGGTTCGATCCCGGGATTGTAGATGATCAGACTTGATCGATACAGTTCAAATTGCTGATCGATCGGTTTG
>CALFEZ010000102.1 GCA_937957895.1 uncultured Erysipelotrichaceae bacterium | reverse complement strand
ATCGATCTAGTCATCAATCCTGATTTTGCTACTGCCAATACGATCGCCAAGTATCTTTTGCGGGATATGACATATTATACGGGGGAGTTTGCCAATGGCAGGATATGCATGGTGGACTTCAACATACGCAGCAACAAGGATTTCGTGGGAAAAAGGATTTATCAACTACAAGGTTTCGACGAGCTTTTGATCACTGCAGTTTCCCGTGAGAACTCACTGATCATCCCTGATGGATCCACACTGTTGCAGGAAGATGACAGTATTTTCGTTCTTGGAAGGACTGATCATGTCGAGAAGTTTGCCAAATCATTCAAAATCAACGGTACCGAAAAACCAGTCGAAGATGTGATGATCATCGGTGGCGGAAACATCGGGTATTACTTGGCAGATATCCTGAGTGATTACAAAGTGCGTGTCAAATTGATCGAAATGAACAAAGCCCGTGCTTTACGACTTACGGAACTCCTCGACCATGTGCTGGTGATCAGCGGGGATGGATCGGATATCAATCTTCTGGAAGAAGAAGAGCTCGATCGCATGCAAGCCGTGGTCACTGTCACCGGTTTGGATGAACAGAACCTTCTGATCGCTTTGATCGCCAAACATCAGGGAGTATGCAAGTCCATTGCCAAAGTAAGCCGTGAAAACTACAACAAAGTCTTAAACGAACTTCAGATCGATGCTGCGATCAATCCCATAAGCATTTCAGTCAGCCAGATCCTTAAGTTTGTTCGTGGTGAGAAAGTCGAATCGATCTCACTCGTGCTTGGTGGTGAAGGTGAGGTCACGGAAGTTATCGCCTCTGCCGACATGCCTTGTGTAGGTAAACCGCTGCAGGAAGTTGGACTACCCAAAGGGATTCTTGTCGGAGCGATCATCCACGATGGGAAAATCACCATTGCTCGCGGAGATACGGTCATCCAACCTGGAGATCGCGTCATCGCTTTTGTGCATTCTTCGAAAATATCAGAGTTCAAAAACTTATTTATCCATAAAAAGGGAGGCATCCTGAGTGAAATTTGGAACCGTATTTAAGATCATAGGTTCTATCCTCATCATCGAAGCATTCTTGATGCTTCCTGCTTTGCTCATTGCGTTCTTTCTAAAAGAAGAATCATTGTTTGCTTTTATGCTGACGTTTGTCTTGACATTGATCTTGGGATTTCTGTTTTCGAAGATCCCTATTCCCAAAAAGGGAGTCCGGATCAAAGAGAGTCTTGCCATCGTGACCTTTGGTTGGATCATCGTCTCCTTGCTTGGGGCGATTCCTTTTTATGTTTCAGGGGCCATCCCCAATGTCATCGATGCCATCTTCGAAACTGTTTCGGGGTTTACCACTACCGGTGCCTCGGTTTTGACTGACATCGAAGTGTTGCCTAAGAGCATTTTGTTTTGGCGTTCATTTACCCATTGGATCGGTGGTATGGGGATCTTGGTGTTTACTTTGGCTCTGTTGCCGGCCCATGGCATGGGTAACTTCCACATGTTCAAAGCAGAAGCTCCCGGTCCGACTCACGGCCGGATCGTTCCTCATATCCAAAATACGGCACGTACATTGTATGTGACCTATATCGCCTTGACATTGATCCAGATGATTTTGCTGGCTCTGGGAGGCATGGATTGGTTCGAATCAGCGACCTACACTTTTGGTACGGTAGGTACCGGAGGTTTTGCTCCGTATAATGACAGCGTTGCCAACTTTAGTGTGTATATCCAGATGGTCATCAGTTTGTTCATGGTAATGGCCGGTGTCAACTTCACATTGCACTTTTTGTTGTTTAAGGGACGATTCAAAGAAGTTTTCTCCGACAAAGAGCTGATCACATACCTCAAATTCATCTTTATCGCCATCTTGGTCGTGACGTTGAACCTTGCGATCGTCCACTATGATGATTGGTCTCATTCGTTGGTCGATTCAATTTTTCAAGTAACCTCCATCATGACTACCACCGGATACTCAACGGTCGACTTTCAGACCTGGCCTTCCTTTAGCAAGTTTGTCTTGTTGGGATTGATGTTTGTGGGAGGGAGTGCCGGCTCGACAGCCGGTGGGATGAAAGTCATTCGAATTTTGATTTTGTTCAAACTGATCAAACGTGAAATATCCAAGATCTTCCACCCCAAC
>CALFEZ010000101.1 GCA_937957895.1 uncultured Erysipelotrichaceae bacterium | reverse complement strand
GCATTGATGGTATTGACTTTGCAATACCAAGTCCCACGTTTTTCATCTTTGTAAATTGCCATATTGTGTTTCTCCGACCCATTTGTTATAATGCATCCACAGCAAGTGATCCCCCCACTTAACATTTGCTGCGAAAATGTACCCCAGAGCGATCTGGGGTTTTTAGTTTACCTTGATGATGAGGTTATTGCAACTTCCTCGTTGTGTTGTGCAGCACAACTCCATACCAACTTCCCGATGATTTTGACGTGAGTGGTGTCATCATCTTTGATCACGATCGGCTGATGCTGAGGATTGAAACTTTGTGGTTCCAGTAAAATGCCATCTTTGATGCGATAGACTTTTTTGAGTGTGGCATCAAATCCATTGATCAAGACGGCACCGATGGTACCATCTTCCAGTTCATCGGTTTGTTGAAGGACAGCAATATAGCCATCGGGTATGATTTTGTTCATGCTGTCTCCCACCACCATCAATCCAAACAAGCCCGATCGTTTGGACAACCAGGAGGGGACCTCAATATGATCCATTACATCTTCGATCGCTTCAAAGGGATTACCGGCAGCGATTCGTCCATAGACCGGAATTTTGGTCACGATCGTTCCGACATGACTTTTGGGAACGAAGGTGATGGCCTCGCTTCTTCCCAGCAAATAGTCTACATCCACATTGAAATGATCTGCAAGTACTTCCAATGTTTCAAAATCAGGCTCTCGCTTTTCCATCTCATACATACTAATGGTACTTTCTGCTGCCCCAATAACATGCGATAATTCTTTTTGTGTCATCTTTTTAATTCGTCGTAGCTCTCTTAATCGTTCACCGAATGTTGGCATGATGTTACCTCTCTACTAGTGTAACACAATACGTGTTTCTTGCAAGTAATCTTATCACGAAATGTGTTGACATGGAAAGATGGATTCATTAGAATAAAATCACGTCACGTGACGAACTAACCTTGGTCAAGTCGACAACCCTGGTTTTGTTACAACGTTGATCATCATGGACAATACCATGTATGAGAATGATGATTGAAGGAGACCGAATTTGGATAAAGACTTGATCGCAAAACGATTGACCAAGCTACGAGGAGATCGTCCAAAAGAAGTGGTAGCAGAACAACTGAATATTTCAATACGAGCCTTAGAGTCATATGAAATGGGACAACGAATTCACAGAGACTCTGTCAAGCTTGCAATAGCACGTTTTTATGACAGCACCGTAGAAGCCATCTTCTTTGAAGATGAGCTCTCAACACTGTGAGGGTCATGATGAGAATTCTATTTCAACCCTATGCCACCAAAAGTGATATCCAGCAGTTGATGGGTGGTGTGCGATGGGATAGTGTATGCAGAGTGTTCAAGGAGTGCAAGAAACTGGAACAGGATCGCTTTGATCTTCGTCCCAGTAAAGTACCATCCCATCTGGTCTTCAAAGTATTGGGGATGGATTATGATTTCACTTTACAACAATACCGCGAGTCACAGCAAAACTTCAACAAGGATGAAAATATATGCAACCCACCAATCTAAAAAGTGTGTTGTGTGAACAAACCTTGATTCGAACCTCTGAGTTCAAAAACGAGCGAGTAATCCGACAGCTTCTAAGTCAGTTGCGCAGAGAAGGCATCATCTTTATCCCGAGCAAACTGGGAAAAGGAGTGTATGTCCGTATCGATCATGCTGCCCAAGAAGAGATCGATCAGTATGCCAAAGCCCAGGCCAAGCATTTCAAAACCCAATACTTCAACACCATGTTGCCAATGAAACGGTTTGTGGAGGATCAGAAGTTGATCGAATTGTTTGGTCACTTTGAAGGAGTCATGGAACATGACTCACAGCATGAATAAAGAACAACTCAAAGCCAAGCTTCGTGACTATATCACCACGATGGTACTTCAGGAAAAAAGCA
>CALFEZ010000100.1 GCA_937957895.1 uncultured Erysipelotrichaceae bacterium | reverse complement strand
TGATTCTCCACTACCGGATGTATCCTGATTTGCAGTGTTTGGATAACTGCTGAGTGATTGACCAAAGGTAGGGATCACTCGAACTCCCAGTTCATCAAACACCTCAGTGATCTCGGTGATTTGAGCATCGATCTGCTTGTTCCATTTGGTTTGTTCGATCGTGACAGTATCTCCCAAGTCAAAGTCCTGACGATAGATCATTGAACCATTGAGGGTGACGTCTGCTTCAAAGCATTCGACTTCCGGTCGAATGGATTGCCACCCTCTTTGGATGAGCAACTCCATGTATTCTTGTTCGGTCAATTCCTCTTCCCATCGTTGATCCTTGGCATTGACAAAAACCTCATAACGATCAAGTCCTTGGGCATCTCCAATCAATGCAAGAACTCGGGCTTCCCCTTCTCCTTGACCTCCCACTAACGCCAAGTTGCTTTTAAACCGTTGGTTTTTGATAAATCGAGTGCTTCGAATGTTTTCGTAGTGTTGACTAAACACTGCTTTTGGATGGTGTGTTTGATGATGACTACGATCCACTGGTCGATAACATGCAAACACCAGTTTCTTGTTGATTGGATCCAGTGTCACATCAAATCCAACTTGATGGGTACTGACCATCTTATACAATGTGTGGCATACATTTTGATAGGTCACTTGCATGGTGATGGTAGGTGTGGATCCAATATGATCTCCCAAAACAAGTTGAGGAATGATACGATCGGGATCCTCAGGTCCGATACAACACAAGTGCACCAATGATCGCATCACCGCTTCGACCGAACTACTGACACTGATTTGTTCAAAGACGATACGACGTGCAAGCAATGATGGACCCAATCGTCCCTGACAATGGATCCAATCTCCCTCTTCCGACTGGGTGATCTCAACCGACTCAATTACACCAAACTCACCATATGTATCTTTAGTCAGATAGTGCTGAGTTTGAAGAAGCTGTTGGTGCCATGCAGTGTATGGCAAGATGATCTCAAACTCTCCTGGTTGATAAAAACTCCGATGCCAAATACAGGATTGAATGGCATCGATGACTCCCAGTAGTTCAATGTTGTGATTGTAGATTTTGATTTCCATTTATATCCCACTGTATTTTGGACGATAGAAGATCTCGGTCATCAATGCCGAAGGATTGACATCGCTGGTTGCATAGAGAACATTGTCCTTTTCCTTGAGTTGAAGAAAGATCGAACCAAGTTTTAAAGTATGAAACAGATTGATTCGTTGGTTGGCATGGATCTGTTCGATCCTTTTTTGACCTGCTTCGGTGTGGATTTCGATGATCTCACCGGGTTGCATTTCCACCTGCAATTGAATGTACTCTCCTGTTTGCAGATTGATCAACTTAGGATTTTCAACAATAGCCACACATTGAAAGCGGATCGTAAATCCCAGCTCGATATCTCCTGGATTGTATGCATTGATGGCAGTAGCGGGAGCGATGGTTCCCAAACGGATTCCAGTAGAGGGGATGTCAAGAGGAAACATCAAACGATGAGTGATGGAGGCCATTTCAAGATGAGTGGTTTGAATGTCCTCAAAATAGGGTTGAGGACACAACAAAGAAATAATGGCTCGCACAGGCCAACTCATGGGGGACACTTCGATACTTTCACAGTAGGCATCGATCATCACAGTTTTTTCTAACAGGATGATTTTAAGAGATCCTTTTTGTTTGGGCTTGAAGATCTGAGTGAGTCGCTGGCGATTGAGCTGAGTTTCTTGAAGGATCTGTAATGTCAATACAATGTTGCGTTGCTCGATACGAGAATGCAAAAACATGGAACCATCCATGTGGTATAGGGTCCCACATTGGATGGTTGCCTTGGGAGGTTGTATACCTGAAATGTTGATCAGGGCATAGTTGGTTTCATCGTTGATCCATGCAACTTGTTGATTGCTGTTGGTATAGAGCATCTTCATCCGTTAACCTCGTAGCAAG
>CALFEZ010000099.1 GCA_937957895.1 uncultured Erysipelotrichaceae bacterium | reverse complement strand
ACAGGAGATAAAATGATAAGTCCTAATGATGAAAGTATGATATCTATTAATCTTTTGTTTTTTAAGTAAACCATGATAGTTCCTCCTGCTTCGGTTATGTATGTTTATAGCGCTTGAAAGCACTTTATATTCTTCTATATGTAGTATTCGATAATACTTGTCATACCATATCTTGCATAATTCCATCTCATGATTGGATGCTTAGACGTATAATGCTTCTGTAACATTCACCCTTATACAGCAACCTCTGAAACCATTGATATCACTTACTTTCAGTCTCTTTATCCTTTCACCATACTCACGTCGAAGCGGTTATGGTAAAGGAATGTAATTTATGCAACATATGGTAGTCAAATATTTTTGACCCACAACATCTTGTGGTTTTGGTCCTTTCACCATACTCACGTCGTCTCAAACATCCAAACACAAATACAGTTAACAATATAAACTATGAAATTAAGTTAAAAAATGATCTATCTCAAACACATCTATATCAATGAAATAAGTTACTTGGCATACAAGTAAGGAACTTGAGTATCTTCTTCGATGTTTGAATGTTTTGAGCAGATTATTCCATCTTGATGGTATATAAATACACCGCGATTTGGGCATATTTCGTGATCCATTAACAACATAAACTCTTCAAACACCGCATCTGAATGGTTCTGATTATTACTAAAAAGGTATTGTTCATAATTTTGCCTAATGACTTTCCTATTAGTTAAGCATACCGATTCATAAGCGAGTTGAGTGTATTTCAAAACAGAAGAAACAACAAACAATGATAATATTGATAGAATTACTAGTACAATAATCAACTCAACTAGTGTATAACCTTTACTGTTCATGATTCTACCTCATCAAAAAAACGCACCTCTTCCTTCAAACGGCAGATGCGCAGCTAACTACTCCTATAATCAAACAAAGATTTAAGGTGCCCTCTGCAACCATTAAATCTAAGCTTTGTTTATATCTTTTTAACTATCTCTAATCCTACCACAACATCCTGATCCAGTCCAAACATGCTTAGAGATATCAGTGCTGTCCGTTTGTGGCGATCGATCTTTTTGATCATGCTTTCATGACCTTTGAGTGGACCTTCGGTGATGATGATCTTGTCGTTTTCGATCAATCCAATCGATTCTTGCAAGACATAGTCATCGTTGGTGAACTTGATGAGAAAGTCTTTTTCGTGAGGATAGAGTGTCTCTATCTGGTTGTCTTTGTGTTGAAGGACTTTTAGAAAGCCTTGGATGGGTTTGATGTTGATTTGAAGCAGTGCCATAAACTCGGTGAAATCCAGAGCTGTCTGGATAAAGACATAGTTTTTGAATAACAGCATCTCTTCTTTGTTGAGTTTGCCGTTGCGGCGAAACATCTTGACGACCCTTGGTAAGAAAGCATGCACTCCCTCAAACTTGTTGATCTGCTCTTTGACCAGCTCTTCTTTGCCACCCTTTACAAACAACACATGCCATGACAGTTCGTTCATATGGTCAACCTCTCGGCTACGTCCATACGCAATCTGGTGGGCTTGTAAGTGGAGACACATTTTTGAAGGATCTTTTTGACTTCATGGTGAGGTGGACATTCTGAGATGGCGGATTGAAATAGCTTGAGATCGTTTTCGATCTTCTCCATCGGGAAGGTGTAAGGTTTTGCCACGAAGATGTTTTCATTGGGAGTCTTGCCCATTTCTTCGTAGTCCAGGATAAGCTCTTCATAGAGCTTCTCTCCCGGTCGTAGCCCGGTAAAGACGATCGGTATGTCTTCATAGGGTTTGAGTCCCGAAAGCATGATCATCTTTTCTGCGAGATCCACGATCTTGACCGGATCTCCCATGTCCAGTACGAAGATCTCGCCTCCATTGCCGTAGGTGGCCGATTGTAACACCAGCGATACCGCTTCGGGTATCGTCATAAAGTAACGGACGATGTCTTTGTGGGTGATGGTGATCGGCCCCCCGGATTCGATCTGTCGTTTGAACAGCGGGATCACACTTCCGTTAGAACCCAGTACATTGCCAAACCTAACAGCCACGAACCTTGTTTGATCCACCTTTTTATAGGCTTGGATCATCTTCTCGACATAGCGTTTGGTCGCTCCCATGACATTGGTAGGATTGACGGCTTTATCGGTAGAGATCGATACATAGGTAGCTACTTTGTTTTTGATGGCAGCATCCATCAAGGTCTTGCTGCCGATGATGTTGTTTTTGATGGCTTGCAGTGGCACATCTTCCATCAGCGGTACATGTTTGTGAGCAGCGGCATGAAAGAGGATGCTTGGTTGGTGCTTGGCCAGGATATGATCGATGCTCTTGGCATCAGTGATGCTGGCGATCAAAGAAACAAACTTCGTGGATCCGTTGATCCTGCCGTTGTATTGTTTGATCTTGATCTCGGATTGAAAGTCATACATACCATTTTCATTGATATCGACCATAACCAGTTTACTGGGCTTATAATCGATCAACTGTCTGCATAGCTCACTTCCGATCGATCCGGCTGCGCCGGTGACCATGACCACTTGATCAGTGATCAAGTCTTTGATTTGATCGTTGTCCAGTTTGATCTCTTTACGTCCCAATAAGTCTTCGATGTCGATCGGTTTGACATTTTTGATCAGGTTGGTAGACGTAAGCATATCCGTAGAACCCCTGAGGATCTGAACTTTGGTCGGTGTTTTGTAGCACTGTTCCACGATCTCACGCTGTCGCTTTAACGAAGCACTGGGAATGGCTATAAAGATCGCTTCGACGGCATATTTGATGACGATCTCTTCGATTTGTTTGGTATTACCCAAAATCGGAAAGCCACGGATCATCCTTCCTTTTTTTACAGGGTCATCATCGATGAATCCGATGATGTTGTGTTCAAAGCGTTTGTTAAAGAGCAGTTCATTAAGCAGCATCACTCCGGCATCTCCGGCTCCGACGATCAAAGTTCGTTCTTTGTGTTTCCCACCGTTTTGCATGATCATGTGACGATAGATGCGATAGAGAAACCGTGAAAACTCCATGCTGAAAAGCCCGATCAAAAAACCGATCGGTAAGATACTTCGTGGTAAGCCAATGCTTAGAATCAAATGAAGAAGGATATATGTCACAACAAAAGCAAGCAGCATGGCAAAAGCAACTCTCAGTGCTTCTTCGATGCTTGCTTGTTTCCAAAGGCTTTTGTCTATTTTAAAGAGTCTGAAAAAAATGACATGGACCAGAATGATCAATGGCATGAACCTTGTTAACTCCAAAAAATGCTGTGGTTGATCAAATGACAGATCGAATCGAAGCCATACAGCCACATAAAACGAAAAAACGATCAAAGATATATCTGAAACAAATAATAACCATGATCGAATGTAACGCTTCATTGTATCTCCCCCCCGGTTGATATGATGTATTGTATACTATATATCTTCTATTTACAACTTTTTATGGCTTGTTTTTTGATGCATGTGCTTGCAGAAACTTCATAATATACGTTTGATAAGTACTGTTTTTCATGACTTTGAATTTTCTGATAAAATCAAAAAAGAACATCATATTGGAAGCTGGCTGTCTGCATCGAGACCCTCTAGCTTTGCGTCTCACGCTCACGCGTGGTTTGCCGTTTCAGTACTTAGTTCTTTATCCATAGAAAACAAGATAGATATGGTCAAGAAATCAAAGAACCTCTTATCTACTTATATATCATACTACCCAACACATGGCAATGATTATTTTGGTCATGTCATTCAAGTACCACACAAAGAGTGAATATGATGCTGTTTTCATACCCGTTTCCCCCCTCAACAAGCCTTCTGGTGCATCGAAATCCAGCATTCGATCCATCACATGCAACAATGCTCAATGCACCTGTATAAAATCTTACTCTGGATCATGGAACACTTACATAAAAAAATGCATCTTGTGAAGTGCACCCAATAAAGTAGATACTTAAAAAAAGTGTCTACTTTTTGTTTCGTCTTCTGTGTGTGTTATAAAAGATTAACCATGACTTCACTATTTTGATGTATTCGTCATGAGATTTGATATCATTATTGTATAGAGTCTCTTTCTTCAGTAATGAATGAA
>CALFEZ010000098.1 GCA_937957895.1 uncultured Erysipelotrichaceae bacterium | reverse complement strand
ACCGTTGGGTGGGAAAGCGCAAAATGGCGGTCAGCGTTTTGGAGAGATGGAAGTATGGGCATTGGAAGCCTATGGGGCAGCCAAAGCACTTCAGGAGATCTTGACCATCAAGTCGGATGACATCTCCGGAAGAACCAAAACTTACGAAGCGATCATCAAAGGCAAGGATATCCCTGAACCGGGAGTTCCTGAATCATTCAGAGTACTCAAACACGAACTGCAGGCATTGGCGATCGATGTCAAATTGCTCAATGAATCAGGTCGTGAGATCGATATGAAGAAAATGGAAGTGGATGAATTGGCAGCGATCGTCGAGATCGAAGAATCCGAAGCATCCACCCAAGTCGATTTGGCGATCGATGAAGAAGACATCACTGAAGCAGCAGTCGTCGGCTTTGATGATGAGATATAAAAAGGAGGCATCATTATGAGTGTAAACAATTTCGCCTCGATTCAAATTGGATTGGCATCGCGTGAACGGATCCTGGAATGGTCCTATGGCGAAGTCAGAAAACCAGAAACGATCAACTACCGTTCTCAAAAACCAGAACGTGACGGACTGTTTTGCGAACGCATTTTCGGTCCAAGCAAAGACTGGGAATGTTACTGCGGAAAATACAAAAAGGTCCGCTACAAAGGGGTCGTCTGTGACCGATGCGGTGTGGAGATCACCAAATCGAACGTACGTCGCGAACGCATGGGCCATATCGAGCTGGCAGCTCCGGTCGCGCATATCTGGTATTTGCGCGGTATCCCCTCACGGATGAGCCTGCTGCTCAACATCCCTCCCAAATCACTGGAAGAAGTCGTGTATTTCGTATCCTGGATCATCACTAATCCTAAAAATACCGATCTTGACTACAAACAAGTCATCTCGGAAAAAGAACTGCGTGATCTTACCGAAAAATACGGTCGTGGCACCTTTGTGGCACAGACCGGAGCCGAAGCAGTCAAAACATTGCTTGAACAAATCGATTTGCAAAAAGAACACGATCAGATCATTGCCGATCTGGAAGACGCAGTCAGTGAAAAACGCAAAAAGCTGATCAAGCGTCTGGAGACCGTGGAAGCATTCTTGTATTCGGACAACCATCCGGCATGGATGGTCATGACCGTGCTTCCTGTGATCCCACCTGATCTTAGACCGATGTTGCAGTTGGATGGCGGACGTTTTGCCACCAGTGATCTTAATGATCTATATCGTCGTGTCATCACCCGAAACAATCGTCTGCGCAAACTGCTTGAACTTGGAACCCCCGCGATCATCGTTCAAAACGAAAAGCGGATGCTTCAAGAAGCAGTGGATGCCCTTATCGACAATGGACGTCGCTCCAAACCGATCACCGGAGCCGGTGGTCGTGCGCTTAAATCGCTCAGCCACAGCCTCAAGGGAAAACAAGGGCGTTTCCGTCAAAACTTACTTGGAAAACGTGTCGACTTTTCCGGACGTAGCGTTATCGCCGTCGGACCGGATCTGAAGATGTTTGAATGTGGGATCCCGCGTGAGATGGCGATCCAGCTGTTTAAACCATTTGTCATCAATGAAATCGTCGTGCGTGGCATCGCCGGCAATCCCAAAACGGCTGAGAAGCTGATCGATCGTCAAGATCCTCGGGCATGGGACATCGTGGAAGAAGTGATCAAAGATCACCCTGTACTGCTCAACAGAGCACCAACGCTTCACCGTTTGGGCATCCAGGCATTCTTCCCTAAGTTGGTCGATGGTCGTGCGATCCGTCTGCATCCGCTGGTCACACCGGCATTCAATGCTGACTTTGACGGAGACCAAATGGCCGTGCACGTGCCACTATCAGCCAAAGCCCAGGAAGAGGCTCACAATTTA
>CALFEZ010000097.1 GCA_937957895.1 uncultured Erysipelotrichaceae bacterium | reverse complement strand
CCAAAGCATTCATTGAACACGGATGCAACTCGATCGCTGCTTCCGATACATTGTATATCCATAGAAACACTTTTGCTTATCGATTGAACAAGTTTATCGATCAGACCGATATTGACATTCGAGATTTCCACCTGGCTCGCCTGATTCAGTTGTGGTCACTGCTAAGCAACATCAAGAAATAGCGATTTGTGCATAATGCACAAATACACAGCTATTTCTTTTGTTATAATCAAATCAGAGGTAAACATATGGCAACACTTAGTTTAAAAAACATCAATAAGATTTATGAAAACAATGTCCAAGCAGTCTTTGATTTCAATCTGGAAGTCAAAGATCGTGAGTTCGTTGTTTTTGTCGGTCCTTCGGGATGCGGTAAATCAACGACACTTCGCATGATCGCAGGTCTTGAGGAGATCACTTCCGGTGAATTGTACATCGGTGATCGTTTTGTTAACAACGTTCAACCAAAAGATCGTGATATTGCGATGGTTTTCCAATCGTATGCTCTTTATCCTCATATGTCCGTGTATGATAACATGGCTTTTGGCTTGAAGCTCAAAAAGATGCCAAAGGATGAAATCGAAAAACGAGTCAATGAAGCAGCAAAGATCCTGGAAATCGAACAATTCCTTAAAAGAAAACCAAAAGCATTGTCTGGTGGACAACGCCAAAGGGTTGCACTTGGACGTGCAATCGTTCGTAATGCGAAAGTGTTCTTGATGGATGAACCATTAAGCAACTTGGATGCCAAATTACGTGTCCAAATGAGAACTGAGATCATCAAGCTGCACGAAAGAATCAGATCAACGACTATTTATGTCACCCATGACCAAACCGAAGCCATGACCATGGCAGATCGGATCGTTGTCATGAAGGATGGTTATATCCAACAGATCGGAACTCCAAAAGAAGTGTACGACAAACCTCAGAATATGTTTGTTGCTAACTTCATCGGTGCTCCTGCCATGAACTTCATTCATGGTAAATATATCGATGGCCGGTTCCATGTTGAAGGAAAATCATTTACGATCCCTGAAATGTTCAAAGAGGAATTGGCTCCTTACAACAATAAGGAAGTGGTGTTGGGTATCCGTCCGGAAGACATCCATTACGAAGGGATCGTGGCGGACACATTCCCTGATACTCCGTTTGATTTCCACGTTGAGGTCAGTGAGTTGCTAGGCCATGAGTTTATTCTTCATGGAAAATTTGCCGGACAACCAATCTTGGCAAAAGTTGCATCCCGAGTCAATGTCAGAATGCATGATACGATCCAACTGTCGATGGCAACAACTAAGTTGCGTTTCTTCGATAAAGAAACCGAAAAGGCGATCACGAAGTAGTCATGGCTAAAGATACAGCAAAAGCATTGGCAAACAACACGATCTATCAAGTCTATCACCGTAATTTCTCACAAGAAGGAACATTCAAAGAAGTTGAAAAACATCTTGATCGACTTGTGGATCTTGGGATCGACAGTGTATATTTATTGCCCATCCATCCCATTGGCGAGATAGCGCGAAAAGGATCTTTGGGAAGCCCCTATTCAATAGCAGATTTTTATGCAGTCAATCCTGAACTGGGAACATTGGATGATCTACGATTTTTGATCGACAGTGCCCACGAAAAAGGATTGACAGTCATGCTTGATATCGTTTTTAATCACACTAGCAAAGACCATCCGTGGCTTTTAAAGCATCCAGAGTTCTACTACCGAAATCCACAAGGTGATTTCTCCAATCGCGTCGGAGACTGGTCAGACATCACGGATCTGGATTACACATATCGACCACTCTGGGATGTGATGCATGATATCCTTGTTTACTGGGCTGATTTTGGTTTTGATGGATTTCGTTGCGATGTTGCATCGTTTTTACCGATCGATTTCTGGATAGAAGCAAGAAAGAAAATAGCCAGCATCAAACCGGGATTTGTTTGGTTGGCTGAAAGTGTCCATAAGGAATTTGTCAGAGACATGCGTAGACAAGGTTTTCCTTGTTTGAGTGATTCAGAGATTTTCCAGGCATTTGATGTTGCGTATGATTATGATATCTTTCAAGAACTTGAAGACTATTTCCAAGGCAAACGTCCTCTTTCAGCATACATCGATCGTCTACAGCTTCAAGAAATGATCTATCCTGACAATTATCTTAAAGCCAGAACATATGAGAATCACGATGTTGCGCGTTTGATGAAACAGACAAAAGGAAGCATCGCAAAAACCAAGAACTGGGTTGCCGTGATTTTCATGTTGAAAGGTGTAGCATTTCTAAATGGTGGCATCGAAACACTCACGGATCGATTGCCAAACCTTTTTGAAAAGGATCCCATCGATTGGACGAAGATCGACAGTGAATGGGTAAACCAGCTCAAACGATTGATAGCTCTAAAAAAGCATGCGATATTCAGTGCTTATGATTTTTATGACGTTTTTGATCATCAAGATGATGTGATGCACATCGAATACAAAAAAGATGGCGAAACATTGGTTGCTATCTGCAATGTTGGACAAATCCAAAAAGCGATCCCTGTCTCACTGAAGGATGGCATTTACATCAATCAATTCAATCAAAAAAGGATACCCGTAAAAAACAACATGATATCCTGTGATGTGGATCCTATCATCATTCATCATTGCTGATCAACGATTGGTTATAAGCAAGTATTCATGTAAAGAAGCTACGGCTTCTTTTTTTTCGGGATGTTT
>CALFEZ010000096.1 GCA_937957895.1 uncultured Erysipelotrichaceae bacterium | reverse complement strand
TCTCCATGACGACTCGAAAACAGCGAGATGGTGAAATAGACGGTGTTCATTACAGATTTGTAAGTGAACAGCGGTTTTTAGAAGCTATAGAAAACAATGAACTGCTTGAATATGCTGAATTTGTTGGCAATTATTACGGAACACCTTTGGCAGAGGTTGAGCGGTTGCGTGATAGAGGTAAGAATGTTTTGCTGGAGATCGAGGTCCAAGGTGCCCTTCAAGTCAAAGAACGTTGCCCGGATGCTCTGATGATCTTTATTGTACCTCCTAGTTTGGAAGAGTTGCGACGTCGTATCTTGACCCGAAAAACAGAATCGGAAGAAGTCATCCAAAAACGGCTTGAAAAGGCCCAAAAGGAGATGGAACTGACGGGGCAGTACAAATATGTCGTATGTAATGATGACCCGCAGTTGGCAGCGGACATCATCAGTGTGATCATTGCCCGTCATAACGAAACGATTTTGTAGAAATCGTTTTTTCATTGAAAGGTGTGCCATGAGTCAATTGATCAATGTCTGGGTCGAACATCGTATCCCACATAACGAAGCATTGACGTATCAATGCGATTTTCATGTGGAAAAAGGGATGCGTGTCATGGTCCCGTTGAAAAACCGATCGGTGATCGGACTTGTGTGCGAGACTGATGTGATGCCTGTTAAGGATGTGGTGGTCAAATCAGTGATCAAAGTCATCGATCCACATCCCATCTTTGACCATCATCAGTTTGAACTTTTGCACCACATGCTTGAGTTGACGCTGAGTGAACCCATCGTCATTGCCAAGACCATGCTTCCCACTTTGCTAAAACCAAAGACATCCAAAAGCCACATCGTTTTTGAGGACTGGGTCAAAGCATCAGATACGAAAGTTGCATTGACTTTCAGACAACAAGAGATCTTTGATTGGGTAAGCAAACACAAAGAAGTATCCTACACCCACTATCGCCAGTATGCCAAATCACTAAGCCTTAAAATGATCGAATCAGGAGCGATCATACGTTTTCAAAAAGAAAAATCATACATGCTTCCTCGTCTGAAAGTGTCCGACCCATTTAAGGCATTGACCCAAAAACAACAAGAAGCATATCAAGCGATCGATCTTGAAAATCATCACACATATCTTCTTTTTGGAACCACGGGAAGCGGAAAGACAGAAGTGTACATGCATGTGGTCAAAGATTGTCTTGCCTTAGGAAAAAGTGTTTATGTTTTGGTTCCTGAGGTAGCACTGACTCCACAGATGATCGAACGTTTTCAATCACGCTTTCAGGAAATGATCATTATATATCATTCTGGTTTAAGCGACAATGAACGTTATTATCAGTATCAACAAGCTCGAAAGCCCAACCCAAAAATCGTCATCGGGACCCGTTCATCCATCTTTTTGCCTATCGATGATGTTGGTTGCATCATCATGGATGAAGAACATGATCTGAGTTTCAAACAAGAAGTGCCACCTTATTACCATGCTCGTGATATCGCATATTATAAAGCAATAAAGCATCGTTGTCCGCTGATATTGGGTAGTGCGACCCCCAGTCTTGAGAGTCATGCAAGGGCCCTCAAAGGCGTGTACAAGCTTCTGACACTTCCACAGCGCATCAACCAAACGATGGCCAAGATCACCTTGGTCGACATGCAAAAAGAAATCAAAGATCGTAAGGCGATCCATATTAGCCAAACCTTGATCGAGGCGATATCGGACAGACTCAAAAAGAAGGAACAGGTCATTCTGCTGCTAAATCGCAGAGGATATCTACCCACGATCCAATGCAGTCATTGCTTCGAAACGGCGATGTGTCAGTATTGTGACATCCCTTTGACTTATCATAAGGAAGATAAAAAGCTCCACTGCCACGGATGTGGACATGTTTACCATCGTTACGAATGTCCGCATTGCCATCATCATGCTTTTATGGGTAGTGGATTGGCCACTCAACGGCTTGAAGAAGCAATGACTTCTTTGTTTTCTGAGGCAACGATCCAACGAATGGACTATGACACGACGCGCCAAAAGGATGGTCATCAACAGATCCTTGATGAGTTTATCCATGGAAACATCGACATTCTGATTGGTACCCAAATGGTGGCTAAAGGGCTGGATGTTCCCAATGTCACGTTGGTTGGGATCTTGTATGCGGATGCAGCCCTTTCACGAAATGATTATCATGTCAATGAAACGACGTTTGCCATGATTAGCCAAGCTGCCGGAAGAAGTGGAAGACACCACATCGAAGGTGAGGTCATCATCCAGGCATTTGATGTGGATCATTATGTGATCCAGGCCGTCATCATGCAAGATTACAACATGTTTTTCACTCATGAGATGCACTATCGAAAACTTGCACAGCTTCCGCCTTATGTGTATCTTGTGTCTGTCGTTTTTTCCCATCATGATCAAAAGAAGGTCTTTGAAGCATCCATTAAGCTTAAAAATGAAAGCAAGCAACACGATCTTCAATGTCTGGGTCCCATCGACATTGGCAAGGCAAGTGGGCAGTATCGTTATCGACTGGTATACAAATCCAAGGATCTTGCTTTGTTAAAACACACTCTTAAAACAATGCTCCATCCATATCAACAGCAGTCCTATACCGTAAAAATCAACGTTTCACCGTTGCACTTGGAGTGATCATGATCCAACAAGTCACTTTTGATGTTCTTAAAAAAAGTATCATTGAAAAAAAGTACGCCAACATCGCACTGAAACAGATCGATCATCCCAACATTGCACTGATCACTCAGCTTGTCTATGGCACGATCCAGAACTATCGATTTTGTCTTTATCAATGGGAGGATCTGATTAAAACTCATCCCAAAAAAGAGATTGAGATATTGATCAATCTGGCAGTATATCAGATGTTTTTCATCAATAAGATGCCTGATTATGCCATCGTCGATGAATCAACCGAGATTGCAGGCAAGCTTTTTGACGGGCGATACAAGGCTTTTGTCAATGCCATCTTACGGAAGTTATCCACCCAAGACCTTAAGTATCCACCATTGACCCACACCATTGAGTCATTGGCCATCACCCATTCATTTCCATCATGGATCTTGCATATGTGGAACAAACAGTACGGTGAAAAGGCCATGCGTGATTTTGTCATGATCAGCCACGAACCACCCAAGATCTATGTCAAAGAAAACAGTCTGAATCCTTATGAGGATCTTGATGAGCTCTCACTGATTCCAACCCACATCAAAGGCTGTTACATCGCAGAGCGAAGCATTCTCAAACATGTAGCACTCAAAGAAGGTCATGTGATCATCCAAGACAAAAATGCTCAGCAGGTAAGCCATTTTACTCCGATCAAAGCACATGAGAAAGTACTTGACGCCTGTGCGGCTCCGGGAGGAAAATCGATCTCGATGGCCATCAAGACAGAAGATCAGTGTGAGATCGTTGCTGTTGACATCCATCCTCATCGTGTGAAGTTGATCGATGAGTTGATCCATAAAACCAAGATCAAAAGCATTCGTACGATGATCGCTGATGCAACTGATCTTTCGGCTTATTTTTCTGAAGGATCCTTTGACGGTGTGCTGGTTGATGCACCTTGCAGTGGTTTGGGAGTGCTTCGACGCAAACCGGATATCAAGTTGTTCATCACACCGGAAGATCTTGATCAGATCATCCAACTTCAGCAAGATATCCTTTTGAGTGTTGCATCGCTTGTGAAGGTAGGTGGATGGCTTGTGTATGCCACTTGCACGATCAACAAAAAGGAAAATGAAAAGCAAGCCTTGTGGTTTTTGCGTAAACATGAAAACTTCGTCAAGATCGAAGAACAGTTTCTTGATCCTTATAAGACAGATGCTGACGGGTTTTATATGGTAAAATTCATCCGAATCAGTTAAAATGATAAGGTGAACATGAAAACGATTTATGACTTGACATACACACAACTGACAGAGTGGTGCGAAGCAAACCAACAGAAGCAATATCGTGCAAAACAACTATACACATGGCTGTATAAAAAAAGGGTTGCATCTTTTGATGCGATGAGCGACTTATCAAAAGCGTTTGTCGATAAGTTGAATGATCATTTTTTGCTTGAAACGATTGTCCTAAAGGAGCGACAAACAGCCTCAGATGACACTACGAAGTACTTGTTTCAGTGTCAGGATGGCATGTTGATCGAAACGGTGTTGATGCATCATGATTATGGGAAAAGTGTCTGTGTCAGCTCACAGGTCGGGTGCAACATGGGATGTCGTTTCTGTGCCAGCGGACTACTGAAAAAACAACGTGATATCACCTCCGGTGAGATGGTTCAACAAGTGCTTTTCGTTCAAAGAGAACTCGATGAGTTTGATCAAAGGGTCTCTTCCGTTGTTGTGATGGGAATCGGAGAACCTTTTGACAACTATGATCATGTGCTTGATTTTCTCAAAACCATCAACTCCGATCATGGTTTAGCTATAGGCTCAAGAAAACTGACGATCTCAACATGTGGATTGATCGAAGGGATCAACCGGTTGGCACAAGAACCTTTGCAGATCAATCTGGCGATCTCGCTGCATGCACCCAACGATGAACTCCGCTCGCAACTGATGCCGATCAACAAAGCACACCCCATCAAGAAATTGATGGAATCTTTAAAAGCGTATTATCAAAAAACAAACAGACGCATCACCTATGAATATATTTTGCTTGAGGGTGTCAATGATCATCTCGAACATGCCAATCAGTTGGCCGATTTGATTTTTGGACAAAATGCGTATGTCAACCTTATTCCATACAACCCAGTCGCCGAACAACCATATCGTAGAACCCCAATCAAAAGAGCTTTGGCTTTTTATGATCAGTTGAAAAAGCGTGGGATCCAAACCACATTGAGGCAGGAACACGGAGTGGAAATCGATGCTGCCTGTGGACAACTACGTAGTAAAAAACTGGGAGATGAGCGATGAAAGCAATCGGCAGGACAGATCGCGGCAAGATCCGTGAAAGCAATCAAGATCATTATGCGATCATCAGAGGTAAAAAGGCTTTGCTGGCTGTGGTGTGCGATGGCATCGGGGGTCATATCGGCGGAGGCAAAGCCAGTGACATCATCATTCAGTACCTCAAGCATCATTTTGATAGATCAGTATCCTTCGAATCATCCGATCATGCGATGACATACATCAAAGAGCTGATCATCGATGCCAATGACCATTTGTTTGATCGATCCAAACATGATCCGCTATACAAAGGAATGGGAACGACATTGGTAGCTTTGATGATCACAAAAGAGCATGCCATCTTAGTCAATGTCGGGGACAGTCGCTGCTATGGCATCCATAACGATGAGTTGTCATTGCTTAGCGATGATCACAGCTATGTCAATGAAATGATGAAGCTTGGCAAACTGACGCCTCATCAAGCACAAATGCATCCATATCGAAATATGCTTACCAATGCCATGGGCATCACGGATCAACTTGTGGTCGATGTAAGTGAAATAACCCAAAAACATGATGCTTATTTGCTTTGTTCGGACGGCCTTCATGGTTATGTCTCATATCAGCAGATCTCAGATGTTGTGATCTCGAATATGAGCGCAACCAAAAAGGTAACAACTCTCATCCAACTGGCAAATGATGCCGGTGGATTTGATAATGTGACGATCATCTATTTGACTGATCTGCAAGGTGAAACATCATGAGTCAGATGATCAAAAAGCGATACATGATCGTTAAGAAGATTGGTGAAGGTGGCATGGCAGATGTCTTTTTGGCCATGGATACACTGCTCAATCGAGAGGTTGCCATCAAGATCCTCCGTGGTGAATTATCAAAAGATCCGGTCAACTTGCTTCGTTTCCAACGTGAAGCAAATGCAGCCAGTGGTATAAGTCATCAAAACATCGTGGAGATTTTCGATGTTGGAGAAGAAGATGGAAAGCATTTTATCGTGATGGAAGTCATACGCGGAAAGACATTGAAACAGTTGATCCATCAGCGAGGGGCTTTGGACATCGATGAGGCATTGGTGATCATGAAACAGATCGCTGCCGGATTGTCAGAAGCACACAAACGCAACATCGTGCACCGTGACATCAAACCTCAGAATATATTGATCAAAGATGACGGTACGGCAAAGATCGCAGATTTTGGGATCGCACGCGCTCAGGATGCCGGTCAGTTGACACAAACAGATTCTGTCATGGGTTCAGTACACTACATGGCTCCGGAAACAGCACGCGGAGAAGGTGCCACCATTCAAAGTGACATTTATTCCGTAGGCATCGTCTTTTTTGAGCTGTTGGTGGGAGATGTCCCATACAATGCGGATGCACCTGTGCAAGTTGCTTTAAAACACATGAGAGATGAAATGCCTTCTGTCAGGACATTCAATTCCAACATTCCGCAATCCATAGAGAACATCATCATCAAAGCTACTGCTAAAAACAAGTTTTTCAGATATCGCACGTCTTTGGAGCTTTTAGAAGATCTTAATACATGCATGGATCAAGCCAAAATCCATGAAAAACCAATCGTGTTCGATGATCAGGATGACGATCAGACGATCGTCATGGATCAAATCTCAAACTTGGACGATGGCGAACCAGCTTCATCGACCATCAAAACAGCATTGACCGCGATCGGTATCAGTCTGATGCTGATCTTGGCGATGTGGTTTGCTGTTTCCTGGTACAATCGATCGGATCAACCTTCCTTTGTCAAGATCCCGGACATCACCGGTATGACATTTTCAGAAGCAAGAAGTGTGTTGGAAGATCTTGGTTTACACCTTTCCACCAGTGTCCGTTATCAGATGACCGACGATATTGATTTTGGTCTGATCATCCAATCATCACCGGCTTTTGGGTCAGAAGTCGAAGTCGGGTCTAGTGTCAATGTTTGGATCTCTGATGGGAAGTACTTCGTGGTGGGAGATTATAAAGGCATGACATTGGAGGAAGTCCAACAGATGCTGACTGGCTCTCGGATCACGATCCGTGTCGAAAAAGAGCAAAGCACCGACATACCACCCGGGACCGTGATAAGACAAGAGATCCTGCTGCCCAATGATAAACTAGATCCACGTAGATCTTCTGAGATCAAACTGGTCGTATCCACCTACGTGGAGATCGTGATCCCGCCTTTGATCGGTACAAACATCAATGCTGCTGCAGAACAACTGCGATCGTTGGGGGTCGAAGTTGTGACCGTTCGCAAGACACTTGATGGATTGTCGGATGAGGAGATCGAGAAGATCGTGTATGATGTCGTTGTGGAAGTCTCGCCGTCATCAGGAAGTTTATACATACAATATGAGGATAGAGTCATCACGCTCTATTATTATTGATATGCTCAAAGCACGTGTCATGAAACTCATCTCGAATCAGTATTCGGTACTGATCGAAGATCAGATCGTTTTGGCCAAGCCGATGGGCAAACTGCGATTGAATGATTCCCCGATCGTGGGTGATTGGGTTCATGTTGAAAAAATGCAGGAGCACTGGGTCATCCAACAAGTGCTTCCTAGAACCAATCAGTTGATTCGACCGGTGATCGCCAACGTGGATCAGGCATTGGTGGTCACTTCGCTTTTTCGTCCTGATTTTTCGGCAGTCTTGCTCGATCGTTTATTGTTTTTGATCATGGCTGCACAGATCACACCCGTGATATGCATCACTAAATGCGATCTGATCGCTTGCGATGATCCGGTTTTTGAGATCATCGATGAGTATGAACAAGCAGGATATCAGGTGTTGAGAACCGGATTTGGATATGACATCCAACCGATCAAGGAAGCATTAAAAGGGAAAATCACGGTTTTGACAGGCCAAAGCGGAGCAGGGAAATCAGCACTTCTCAATCGTCTGGATGCTTCTTTTAAGATCAAAACACAGGAAACATCCAAAGCACTCAATCGTGGCAAACACACCACCAGACATGTGGAGCTTCACCCTGTTGCAAATGGATGGGTGGCAGATACACCTGGGTTTTCCTCATTGAGTTTCGCTCATATCAGCAAAGAATATCTAGGGGAAGTCATTTTGGATTTCAAACCTTATTTTGGCAAGTGCAAGTTCCGCAACTGCATCCATATCAATGAACCGGGATGTGTCATCAAGCAAGCTGTAAAAGACAAAAAGATCTCTGCCATCCGCTATCAGAATTATGTGGATGTGTGTGAGCTTATAGACAAAGGAGAATGAACCCATGATCATTGCCCCCTCTATCCTATCCATTGATTTTACACGATTCAGTGAACAGTTAAAACAAGTAAACCAATCCAAAGCAACTTGGATCCATTTTGATGTCATGGATGGCTATTTTGTTCCAAACCTTACCTTTGGTCCGGATATCCTCAAAGCAGTCAAAAGGAGTTCAGATCTTTTTATGGACGTCCATTTGATGGTCAGTGAGCCAGAACGCTTTGTTGAGATGTTCGCAAAAGCGGGATGTGATCAATTCACTTTCCATCTTGAAGCCACCAAGGAGCATGATCGTACCATCTCGATGATAGAGACCATCAAAAGCAACGGAATGAAAGTTGGCATCTCAGTCAAACCAAACACTCCGATCGAAGCGATCGACCCCTATATCACACGAGTCGATCTGATTTTGATCATGTCGGTGGAACCAGGATTTGGTGGACAGAAGTTCATCGAAAAATCCTGTGAGCGGATCGCATATGCCAAGTCACAGGTAAGACAGAAAAATGCCACTGCTCTGATCCAGGTCGATGGCGGCATCAACAAGCAAACAGCTCAAATGGTAAAAGCGGCAGGGGTGGATGTGATCGTGGCAGGCAGTTATATTTTCAATCAAAATATCATCGAAGCAGTGGAGAGTTTATGTTGACAGCATTGTTTGTCGGTTCGCTTACCAATGATTTGTTTGAAATTCCTTATGATATCCTGGTGGGTATCGACAAAGGGGCGGTTTTTTGTGCTGAAAACAAGTTGATGATGGACATGGCTGTGGGTGATTTTGATTCCATCGATCCTGAAGATCTTGCACTTGTCAAAGCTTACAGCAAAGAACTGGTGATATTGAATAAGCAAAAAAATGAAAGTGACTCGGAAGTTGCCGTTGCACGATGGGTCGATCGCGTCGATCGAATCATCATGCTTGGGGCATTGGGAGGGAGATTGGATCACCAGTATGTGAACATGCATCTGATGATGCAACATCCGACCATTCATTTAAGGGATCATCTTAATCATATGTTCGTCACGGATGAATCGATCGACATTTTCAAAGATGGATACACCTACCTATCTCTTTTTGCACTTGAAGAAAGTGTCGTTACATTGTCCAATGTAAAATACCCTCTAAATAAAAGAGTCCTTTATCCACAAGATCGTTATACACTATCCAATGAGTTTATGGATAAAGTAGTACGATTAACATTGGACAAAGGTAAACTTATGATCATAAAAAGCAAAGACAAATAAAAAAAACGGCGGACCGTTTTGTTCATTGTGTTGCTTGCTGGGCTTTGAGTGCCTTCAATGCGCGGGCGGAAATACGAACTTTTTGAGGTTTCCCGTCGACCATCAAGGTTACTTTTTGCAAATTAACATTCCATTTGCGGCGGGTCGCACGCAGTGAGTGGGAACGCTTGTTTCCAGACAGAGCTTTTTTGCCGGATACGGCACATACTCTTGGCATACCATAAACCCCTTTCTATGTTGATCCTTTATTTGCTTGTTTACTATATCATAAACACTTGTTCCAATGCAACCGAAATAAAGAAGATTGGCGTCAAAACTCGTGGTTTATGCTTTATTTGATTTGGCCTGTTATGCTATGATAGAAGCAATGAAGAGAGGCGCGCTTGATGGATAAACAAATACTTGCTGTATGTGAGATCGCAGATCATAAAGTTCGATTGATCGTGGCGGAGTTCTTCCACACTTCATTGAACATCCTTAAGGTGGAGCAAGTGCCTACAACTGGTTTTGACGGTCGTTTCGTACTGGATGAAGAAGCGATCATCAAGTCATTGCAAAGTGCACTTTTTAATGCCTCGAAAAACTTACAGGCATCCATTGAAAGAGTTCTGCTGGTGATCCCGAGTTTGGGTATGCAAAAATATACTGAAAAGCTTTATGTTGAGATCGCAGACCCTGAAAGGGGAATCAGTGTAAAGGATATCCAAAAAACACACCGTATGTTGATGGACTCCGATGTGAAAGTCGACAAAGAGATCATCTTTGCTCATATATCTCGATATCTTGTCAATGGCATCCCATTTAGAAAAGCTCCGATCGGTGAAAGGGCA
>CALFEZ010000095.1 GCA_937957895.1 uncultured Erysipelotrichaceae bacterium | reverse complement strand
AAAGATGAGCAGTAAACTGGTCGTAAATGTCATTGGTGCCGGATTAGCCGGGTGCGAAGCATGCTGGCAGTTGATCCGTCAAGGTTTTGATGTGCATCTTTATGAGATGCGGCCTAAGAAAATGACTCCGGCTCACCAAAGCAGCTACTTCAGTGAGTTGGTGTGCTCCAACTCATTGCGATCCAATCATGTATCCAATGCCGTTGGTTTGCTTAAACAGGAAATGCGAGTGCTGGATAGTTTGATCATCCAAAAAGCCGATCAACATCAAGTTCCTGCCGGAAGCGCATTGGCAGTCGATCGCGATGGATTCGCCAAAGACATCACCCAAACACTCATCAATCACCCCAATGTGACTTTTTTCAATCAAGAGGTGACACATATCCCATCTGGTCCGACCATCATTGCAACAGGACCACTAACAAGTGAAGCGTTTTCCAAAGAGATCCTTGATTTCGTCGGTCAGGAAGCATTGTACTTTTACGATGCCGTTGCCCCTATCATTGAAAAAGAAAGCATCGATTTCTCCAAAGCCTATTACAAATCGCGCTATGACAAAGGGGAGGCATCCTATATCAACTGCCCAATGGATCAAAATCAGTTCGATCAGTTTTATCATGCATTGATCCAAGCAGAAACAGTAGCTGAAAAACCATTTGAAAAACTCAAGCTTTTTGAGGGGTGCATGCCGATCGAAGCCATGGCTAAACGAGGAAAAAAGACTTTGCTTTTTGGCCCGTTAAAACCTGTGGGACTCGATCATCAAGGACAGCGGTTCACTGCAGTGGTGCAGCTTCGACAGGACGATGTGGCTGCTTCATTGTATAACATGGTTGGATTTCAGACACACTTGCGTTGGTCTGATCAAAAAAAGATCATCAGAATGATCCCCGGGCTTGAAAATGCACATATCGTACGATATGGTGTCATGCACCGCAATACCTACATCAACTCACCAATGGTGCTACATGACACATATCAAAGTAAAATTCGTCAAGACTTGTTTTTTGCAGGACAGATCTGTGGTGTCGAAGGCTATGTCGAGTCAGCTGCCAGCGGATTGCTTGCTGGGTTGAACATGGCATTGTTTCTTCAAACCAAACCGATGATCCACGCACATGATCAATGCATGATCACAGCCATGGCAAAATATGTGTCGCAC
>CALFEZ010000094.1 GCA_937957895.1 uncultured Erysipelotrichaceae bacterium | reverse complement strand
AAAACCATCATCAACAGGACGAGCAAATGAAAAATATACCATATTGATATCCAACCGATCAAAATCAACTTGGATGTCTTCTATTTCATCTAATGATCTTGCCAGCAACTTGGCATGATCATGATCGATGGATAATCTTTCGATCATGTCATTGATCGCGACAATGCCACTTGCAGCTATCACTCCTGCTTGTCTCCATCCACCACCGAGGATTTTACGATTTTTTCGTGCTTTTTCAATGGAATCCCTACTACCTGCCAAAATCGAACCAATGGGAGCTGCAAGTCCCTTCGATAGACAGAACATGATCGAATCGGTTCCTCTGATCAGATCTTTGACTTCAGTTTGTAATGCAACTGCTGCATTGAAAATCCTTGCTCCATCAATATGCACTTTCAATCCATGTTTTTTGGCAGTAACGATACTGTCTTGAAATATTTTGGTATCGATTACTGTGCCATTTGAAAGTGCATTTTCCAAACATACACATGAAGTCTTGGGAAAATGGATGTTCTCCGCTCGAATATTCTCAATGATCGTTTTGCCTGTAACAACCGGGTGATGGATGGTTCTTACATTCACAGCGGACAAAACAGCCATAGCTCCCACTTCATAGTTCAAGATATGATGACCAGATCCTATAAGGATCTCATCTCCTCTTTGGGTATGGGTCATGATCGCAAGCTGATTGCCCATGGTCCCACTTGCCACAAAAAGTGCTGCTTCCATCCCAAGTTTCTCTGCAGCCAATCGCTCTAACTCTTTGACTGTGGGATCATCTTCATAAACATCATCCCCAACAACGGCGTTTGCCATTGCTTCTCTCATGGCAGGTGTTGGTTTTGTGACGGTGTCACTGCGAAAATCGATATAGTTCATACTTTCACCTTCTCTATGGTTGCTATTATATCATTCATCTTTATTTTCTGTATCATATCGTTTAAACTATTACATGAAAGAAAAGGTAACAAAAATGATACAAATCATCACACAGTCAATGATCGATCTAAAACCATATGTGTACGTGCTTACGATCATATTGACAGTGGCTCTTACATATTGGATCTATAAAAAGTATGACCTAACCAAATATCAGATGATGGTGTTTGTTTTGCTCGTACTCTTTTGGGCAAGCATCAACATTATCCGCGCTTATCGTAAAGTATATGCCATATCACCGATAGATATGGGTGGATTGGGGCTTGATGGTATCGTAGCAGCGAACATCGTGGCAGCCTATGGGCTTGTATCGATTTTTGTCCGATTGCCGGTGTTTATGGTAAGTGATTATCTGAAATCAAGAAAGATCATTATTGCCACTGCACTTCTCTCTATCTTTTTGACTTCACTCACCGTTGTATTTAAAGCAGATCAATACACCATGTTCGCATCATCGTTGGCCCTTGGCATCGGAGCAAGCATTCTGGCGTTGTTTAACGTGATGTTTGCAGAGACGTTTACACCAAAACAAGCGATCGTCTCAGTGTCGATTTTGTCTATTGCACCTCTGCTTGCTGAGTTTTTAGTGGCTCCCATCCAATCGATGGCAACCCAGGATGTCGTAAAGAATTACCAGTTGTTGTGGTTGCTAAGTGCAGTTTTGGCATTGGTTGCTTTTGTCTTTTTGATGAGAGTGAAAGACAACAAACAAAAACAACGAAATTTCACCACTGCCAAGTTCAAAGAAGTCCTTTCAGACAAACGCTTTTTGGCGATTGCGATGTTTGGAGTCGTTGTATCCTTTATACGATTTGCTTCAGGACAAGCTAACATGGTTGCCTTTGCACGAAGCGAGCTGGTACTTATGAGTGATTTTTTAGTGGCTTATCTTGATGTCATGTTCACGATTTTTCAATTGATTGCCGGAGTGATAGCCGGATTATATCTCAAAAAGAAAATCGGTGTGAAAAATACACTATACATTGGGCTCGCCAGTGTTTTTGCTTTTGCGATCACGGCATCGAATCTGACAAACCCCGTTGTCTTATTTTTTGTATATGGTCTTAATGGCTTTGGTTATGGAATACTTTACAACATTTTACTGGGACTTGCCATGCAACCATTTTCATTTGATAAACGTGAAGTAAGCATGGGGATTTATCAAACGTTTTTTGCCGTAGGGATTTTCTATGGAGATAAGATATATGCTACCATCTTGCAATGGATCCCCTCAACTTTTGAAGGAACAGCATTGTACCAGTTGGTGTTTTTGATCGTCAGTATCATCACTGCCGTGCTTAGTGTGCTTGTTTTTGCTGCATTTAGAAACGAAAACAAGGAGTTTATTGAAGCCTGATGATTGAGATCATGACTCACATCCACGATCAAGACCAGATCCTGGCACTAAAATCATCGGGATGTCATCGTTTGACTGTTACGACACCGTTCTTATCATCAGGGATTGAGCATACTTTTGACTTGGACAACATATCGATGTTGTTCGATATTGCTGAAAATATCGATCTCAAACTGGGGATCATGATCAATCGTTTGATCAAAGAGACAGAATGGACAACACTGCTTGATCAATTGCATGTCATCGGTATCACGCGACCATCCTTTTACATCGTCAGCGATGTAGGAGTTTTGTTTTACCTCAAACAACAAACCGATATTCCCGTGTACTTCCACTCTGATACGACCATCGCAAATCAATACGATGCATCATTGATGCTTGAGCATGGGACCGATATAGTGATGCCTGCCAGAGAACTGACACTCGAAAAAAAACTGCAGATCATCAAGTCACTTCAAGCAAACATCATGATCCCTGTCTTTGGATATCAAGTGATGTCAAGATCATACAGACCATTGTTAAACAACTACTTCTCTCAAATAGAGAAAAACATCCCTAGCAAACATAATTTGTTCTTCTTTAAAGAAGACCAGCGCGACAACATCTATCTTGGATATGAAGATGACCATGGCTTTTCCATGTTTACAGACGAAGTGATGAGTCTGCTCGAGGAGAAGCAACAGCTTGAAGATGCCGGGTTGACATTAGGGTGGATCGATTCGAATTTCCTGAAAGAAGAAGACATCCAAACGGTGATCGAATATTTCCATGACAGGATCACACTTGAACAAACCATATCAAGACTTACAAACTCCAACATCAAACTTGGCAAAGGACTCAATTATCAGGATACAGCCACGATCAAGGAGGAAGTCAAATGAGACAAGTAGAACTTTTGGCTCCTGCAGGAGATCTGCATCGTCTAAAAACAGCTATCGATTATGGTGCTGATGCAGTTTACATTGGTGGCAAGTCTTTTTCACTGCGCGCCAGAGCCAGCAATTTCGACATCGATGATATAAAAGAAGCTGTCATGTATGCTCATGATCATGGGGCAAAAGTGTATGTTACCGTCAACATGATCCCTCATCAAGAAGACCTAGAGGGGTTAAGTGATTATCTGAAGGTTCTGGAAAGCATCCAAGTGGATGCCATTATCGTTGCTTCTTTGCATGTCGTAACCTTGGCAAAACAAGTGACTGATCATTTGGAAATCCATCTTAGCACACAACTATCATCGACAAATGCACATGCACTGCGGTTCTATAAAAAAGTTGGGGTAGATCGAGTGGTGCTTGCCAGAGAATGCTCTTTGACGGATATCAAACAGATCACTTCTCAAGATATTTTACCAACGGAAGTATTTATCCATGGAGGTATGTGTGTCAATATTTCAGGTCGCTGCACACTGAGTAATCACATGACATTCCGTGATGCGAATCGAGGAGGTTGTGCTCAAAGTTGCCGTTGGAAATATGAGTGTTACGATCAAAACATGCAACCACTGCACGCACCTGACATACTTTTCTCTATGAGCTCAAAAGATCTCAATGCAACTACAGTGATCAGTGACTTGATGCAAGCCAATGTCTGTAGTCTTAAGATCGAAGGTCGCATGAAATCAGAATACTATCTTGCAACGGTAGTCGGTGCCTATCGCAAATTGATCGATGGCATGCGCAACAACAAAGACGATGACTTGATCAGTGTTACCAACATAGAGCTTTCAAAAGCAGAAAACAGAGCAACATTCTCAGGATTCTATCATCAAGTACCCGATCATCATGGGCACCTTTATGGAGTCAACGGTGCCGGAGTGACCCAGGAATTTCTCGGTGTCATCATGGAGTATGACCCACTTACCCAAATGGCAACGATGCAAGTCAGAAATCATTTTGAAACAAATATGGCGTGTGAGGTGTTTGGGCCTCATCATGAAAACGAAGACTTTGTGATGACCAAGATCATCAACAGTGATGGAGAACATGTCGATCGGGTATACAAACCGATGGAGATCGTCCAAATCAAAATACCATTTAACGTCGATCCCAAAGATTTTATAAGGAAACGAAGCACATGATCATTGAAGGAGCACTTTCAGTCAAAGCTGCACTGAAACACCAAAAAAGAGACATTCATCGAGTATGCATATCCCAAAATAAGCACTCTAGAGATATCGAGTATATCAAACATCTCTGTTATAAAGACAACATAGAAATCATTTTAACAGACAAAAAGACCATCGACTCGATGACCATTGGTAAAACACATGGGGGTATCATCGCTGAAGTATCCCATCGAAAGTATGAAGATCCTGCTATGATACAGAACGGAAATGTTCTGCTGGTTGAAGGGGTTGAAGATCCGTATAACCTAGGTATGATGCTCCGCACCTGTGCAGCTGCCGGGTTTAAGGCAGTGATCACCAATGATCGCCACTATCAGGACAGTGAAGCGATCATCCTCAAAGCATCTGCAGGTGCCAGTGAGTCTTTGATTTGGATCCGCTCACATGATATGAAAACCATGCTATTGGATCTTCACAAAAAAGGATATGAAGTGATCAGTGCTCTGCGTTCTGATACATCGGTCCCCTATGATGAGCATCGCTATGTTAAAAATACATGTTTGTGTATCGGTGGAGAGAAACGGGGGCTTTCACGAGATGTCATCGAAAGCAGTGATGGTTTTGTCCACATTATCTATCAAAGTGATGTAAAAGTTGCTTTAAGTGCAGTTTCCGCAACTGCCGTGATTGCATTTGAAATGGTCAGACAAGCCCGTGATCGATAGACATCCAGTGTGAATGTCCATATAATGATAATGAGGAACTAATGAAAATAACCATAGCCCAGATGAATGTGGTCCCAAAGCAACTTCAGACCAACTTCAACAACATTCAAAACATGATCCAGCAAGCCAAAGACGACGGATCTGACATGGTGATTTTTCCCGAGCTCTGTATCAGTGGGTATTTGCTGGGAGATCTATGGTACAGTGAAGACTTCATCAAACAATGTGATGCCTACAACAAAACCATAACCAAGCTGGCGGATGGCATCATCATCATATGGGGAAATGTAACCTATTTGGAATCACTCGATAAAAAAGGGCATGATGGTCGACCGGCAGTGTATAATTGTGGATTTGTTGCTCAGGATCGCCAGATGGTCAAAAGAGAAAACGATGGTGTCATCCCATACATCAAACACCTGCTGCCAAATTATCGTATCTTTGATGATGCACGATATTTTACCAGTGGGATGACTTTCGATCAAAGCAACATGTTTTCACCTTTTATCGTCAAGATAGCACAAAAGGAAGTACGTATAGGTTTGGAAATATGTGAGGATCTTTGGAGCGAGCACTATGATGTTGATCCCACGAAAGTGTGGGCATCTGCATCCATTGATCTGCTTGTCAATATTTCCAGTTCCCCATGGACTAAAAACAAAGAGAAGTCTAGACTAAAACACATTCAACAAAAAGCAGTCGAACACGCCATCCCGTTGTTTGTGTATGTCAATGTTGCCGGTATGCAAAACACCGGAAAAAACATCGTTTTGTTTGATGGAGGATCGATGTGTGTTGATCAAGATGGTTTGATTGTGGCTCATTGTGAGAAAGTGTTTGAACAACAGATCATGTCGTTTGACTCAGATCAAACAGAAACATTGCAACCAAAGACGATCCAGTTGTTGGATGCCTTGATCGCTGCCATCCGTGAGTTCGATCAGCAAATGTTCCAAAAACAAACCACTTGGCTAATAGGATTATCCGGTGGTATCGATAGCAGTGTTTCGGCAGCTTTGTTAGTGCTGGCATTGGGACCTGATCGTGTGATCGGAGTCAACATGCCCAGCAAATACAACAAACAGATCACGATCGACAACGCCCGCCATACAGCGCAGAATCTGAAGATCCGATATGTCGAACATTCGATAGAGCATATGGTCGCAGCTACCATCCAAACAGCCGGTATCATCGAAGATGACCCAACATCACAATTGCTAATCGAAAATGTGCATGCTCGAGTCAGAGGACAATTGCTGTCGACCCTGGCTGCCAAATACAACGGAGTCATCGTCAACAACGGAAACAAAGTTGAGACTGCGCTGGGATATTGTACATTGTATGGAGATACGATCGGTGCTCTGGCTCCACTTGGAGACTGCACCAAGACGCAGATATTCGAGCTGGCCAGAAACATCAACTCGATGTTTCGACAGGAAATTATTCCAAACAATCTTATCCCGACTGAGGATGAAAAAGGATTGCATTTTGAGTTCATGCCTTCTGCGGAACTTCGTGAAGACCAGGTCGATCCCATGAAGTGGGGATATCATGATCGATTGGTCGAAATGTACACGGAGTATCCTTCTTATGGGTGGGATGATCTGATCAAAAGATACCAAGACAAAACGATTTGGGATCATCCAATCGCAAAATGGTTGACCATCTATCATCTTGACAGTTACGAAAAATTTATCGAAGATCTTCGTTGGGTAGATCGAATGATCCAATTATCTGTGTTCAAACGCATCCAGATGCCTCCGATCGTTCTTGTAAGCAGAGGAGCTTTTGGAACGGATTTCCGTGAGAATCAAGGATTTTTCCCGATAAAAGGATAGCCATTGTCAATACTGTGTTAGGATAATAGAAAAGGAGCAGCATGCGATACAAACTTAAACCCGAACAAAAAGACCAAACGATCTCATTGGTGATCGCCGGCATCATCGTTGTTAGTTTTTATTTCTTTGTTCAGAATTTTCCGATCGTAAGAGCGATCATATCAAGATTACTCTCAGTGATGCTTCCTTTTGTTGTTGGTTTTGCCATTGCTTTTTTGGTTGCGCCACTGATGAACTACATAGAAAAAAGACTATTGAAAGAGATAAGCCTTTCAGGTAAGATCAAACGCCGGATCGCAGCACTTGCAGCGATGGTCGTTGCGATTGGGTTGATCGTCCTTGCTTTTTTGATTTTACTCCCTCAGTTGGTTTTGTCTATCAATCAGCTGATAAATCTGCTGCCAACCTATATTTCTGCTGCTGAAAGTTATTTTAACGATCTGATCGTACAACTGAATATCACTCCAGAGTTTAGAGATATTTTGATCAGTACCGGTATCGACTTGATTGGTTCATGGGGTGACATCGCACGGAACTATCTACCATTGATCATTGGTTATTCATGGACTCTTGTCAGTTTGGTTTTCAGAATTCTTGTAGGGTTGATCATCGCCCTTTATATTTTGCTTGAGCGGGAACGTTTTGGATTGCAGTTTAAAAAGATCACTTATGCCTTTTTCCCTGTCAAAGATGCCGACCGTTTGGTACGTTTGACAAGCATCAGCGGTAAAACATTCACCAACTTCCTTGTCGGAAAAACGATCGATTCGATCATTGTTGGGTTTTTATGTTTTATCGGTATGACCATTTTTGGATGGCCATATGCGTTGTTGATCAGTGTCATCATTGCCATCACAAATATGATTCCGGTGTTTGGTCCATTTATCGGCGCCATACCATCGATATTCATCCTTTTTATCGTCAACCCGATGTACACTATTTGGTTTGCATTGTTCATCTTAGTGTTGCAACAGCTTGATGGCAACATCATCGGGCCACTCATTTTGGGTGATTCGATGGGATTGCCAAGTTTGTGGATCATGTTTGCCATTATCGTTGGGGGTGGTTTCTTCG
>CALFEZ010000093.1 GCA_937957895.1 uncultured Erysipelotrichaceae bacterium | reverse complement strand
GGATCGCAATCGCAAAAGCTTACAAACTTGAGCACCCGAAGCTGGACATTGAAAAGAAATCGGCGGAAGTTGAAGTCGAATTGAAAAAACTGGAAGAATCAGTCATCAAAACTCAAAATGACATCCGCTCGATCCAAGAAAAAGCTAAGGGAAAGCTCAGTGATGAAGAACTTGCGATATTCGATGCTCATCTGATGGTGTTGGAAGATCCTGAGTTTGTCGGACAAATCAAAGAGAATATCAATAACGAACAGATCAATGCAGAATATGCAACAAAAACTGTCTCAGATGGATTTGTAGCTATGTTTGAAGCCATGGAAGATGATTACTTCAAAGAACGTGCCGACGATATCAAGGATGTAACATTCCGGTTGACAGCACACATCATGGGTAAATCCATTCCTGATCTGACATCCATCAATGAAGAAGTCATCATCGTGGCACATGATCTGACACCGTCTGAAACTGCTCAAATGGATCGTCGATACACCTTGGGGTTTGCTACGGCGATCGGAGGCAGAACGTCTCACTCAGCAATCATGGCTCGCAGTCTTGAGATCCCAGCGGTCGTTGGTATCGGTGATATCATGAGCAAATGCAATACCGGAGATTTGATCATCCTTGATGCTCTTAAAGGAGAGGTGTACATCAATCCTTCCGATGAACAAGTTGATTCATTTAAGAAAAAAGCACAAGAATATGCCGAATATCGTGAAAGCCTGAAAACATTGAAGGATGAAAAAAGCATCACAAAAGACGGCCACCAAGTTGAGCTTGTCGGTAATATCGGTAATCCAAACGATGCCATAAGCGTGTTGGAAAACGGTGGTGAGGGTGTTGGTTTGTACCGTACGGAGTTCCTCTATATGGACGCCAGCAGCCTTCCAACCGAAGAAGAGCAATATGAAGCATACAAAAAAGTATTGGAGAAAATGGAAGATCGTCCAGTGGTTGTAAGAACATTGGACATTGGTGGGGATAAAGAGTTGTCGTATCTCAAATTCCCGCAAGAGATGAATCCATTCCTTGGATATCGCGCCATCCGGTTATGTTTGGACCGACTTGATATTTTTCACACCCAAGTCAGAGCACTTCTTAGAGCGAGTGTTCATGGAAATTTATGCATCATGTTTCCGATGATAGCAACGATCGATGAGTTCAGACAAGCCAAAGCTGTTGTAAAAGAGCAGGAAAAAGCATTGATTGCGGAAGGTGTTGAGGTCAAGGAGTACCAACTCGGCATCATGGTCGAGATCCCATCCACTGCTGTACTGGCAGACCAGTTTGCAAAAGAAGTTGATTTCTTTAGCATTGGTACCAATGATTTGATCCAATACACCATGGCAGCAGACCGAATGAGTGAAAAGGTAGCTTACCTCTATCAACCTTACAATCCATCGATCTTAAGGTTGATCAAAATGGCTATCGATGGAGCACACAAAGAAGGAAAGTGGTGCGGGATGTGTGGTGAGATGGCAGGAGAGCAACTGGCAGTTCCAGTCTTGATAGGACTGGGGTTGGATGAGTTCTCTATGTCGGCTTCCTCGATCCTTGCTGCAAGAAAGATGGTAAGAGAGTTAAACTATAAGGACATGAAGGTACTTGCTGAAAAGGCACTTACCTGTGCAACTCAGGAAGAAGTTGTCAGCTTGATTCAAAATGCATTGAAGGGCCAGTCATAATGACTGGTTTTTTCATGAAAGATCAAAAGGATATACGATATAATGGAAGCAAGAAAAGAGGTATCGTATGAAAATAGCTACGATCGGAAGTGGCATGATCGTCAATCTTTTTTTGGATGCTGTCGATCACGTGGATGGAGTAGAGTGTGTAGCAGTATACTCTCGTAAAGAAGAATCTGCAAAAGCTCTTGCAAGCAAGTTTCAGATCAGAAAGACATACACTGATCTGCAGTCAATGCTAAAAGATGATGAGATCGATGTGGTGTATATTGCTTCGCCCAACAGTCTTCATTATCAACACTGTAGGGCAGCGTTTGAAAACAACAAGCATGTCATATGTGAGAAACCTCTGACATCAACGATGTTTGAGCTTAAGGAACTGACAAATTTGGCAAAGAGCAAAGATCTGTTTTTCTTTGAAGCGATCACGACGATCCATCTTCCCAATTTCAAAGAATTTCTAAGAATGCTCCCCGATATCGGAAAGATCAAAATGGTATCTTGCAGCTTTTTGCAATATTCAAGCAAGATGGACGCTTTTAAGGCAGGAGAGATTCCCAACGTATTCAATCCAGAGTTTTCAGGAGGGGCTTTGATGGATTTGAATGTCTACAACCTTCATTTTGCTATTGCAGCTTTTGGTGATCCTTCCTTAGCAACGTATCATCCTATTTTGGCAGATAACGGCATCGATGTCGGTGGGATCATGATTTTGCAATATCCTGGATTTTTAGTGAGTTGTACCGCAGGTAAACATGTTCAAGCTCATAATTGTGCTGATGTATTTGGGGAAAACGGGATGATCCATGTTGACAAAGAAGTAAGCAATTTCATCAGTTTTGATCTTATCAAAGGAGATACAACAAAATCCTTCAACACCCAAAAAGCAAAAAATCGAATGACATATGAGTTGAAAGAGTTCTTGAGAGTATACCAAACAAATGATAAAAAAACAGCCAAAGACTGGATGAAGCATAGCCTGAAAGTGTATCAAATCCTGCATGATGCAAGGGAAAAGGCAGGCATCGTTTTTGGTGCTGACAAGCTAAAAATGTAGACTCACCTGATTTTTGAAAACGATGTAAATAAATGTAAAAATATGAAATATGTAAATCGTGTGAAATATATTAGTTGACATTTCACAGCAATTTTCATATA
>CALFEZ010000092.1 GCA_937957895.1 uncultured Erysipelotrichaceae bacterium | reverse complement strand
GAACAGGCATGTACCGTGATTGGGAAACTATCCGGTCATGGCAACATTGTTGCGTCAACGCTATATTTCAAACCGATTGTTGAGATAGAGGGGATCCATCCCATTTATCCTTTAAAGAATAAAATTACTCAAAAACAAATCAAAAGCGTTATCAAAAAAGTGTATGCTTTATGTGAAAAAGCTCAGATCGAACCATTCCCCACAAGTCATTTATTGAACAAAGGATATCTTTCCATGATGGAGGCTCAAAGAGTGATCCATTTTCCCAAGGATCAAGATCACCTTAAGCTTGCCATTGAGACATTGAAATACATTGAGTTTTTTGACTATCATCTTAGACTCATGATCCATCGGCGTTTTAATGCCGTACTATACAAAGCAAAAAAGCACTTTGATCGGCTTACGATCAGCAACATGATCAATCGCCTTCCTTTTACCTTGACTGATGACCAGCTCAAAGTGCTTGATGAAATACTGGCTGATTTAGAAACCAACAAACCGATGATGCGTTTGTTGCAAGGAGATGTTGGATCGGGTAAAACGATCGTTGCCATACTGGCGGCACTTGCATGTGTCGATGCGGGATATCAGGTGGCTTTGTTGGCTCCAACTGAGATCTTGGCCACACAGCATTTCAACCATTTACGTAGGATGATCGATGATCCATCGATCACGATTGCTTTTTTGTCATCTTCCTTGCCTGCCAGGGATAAGGCTGATGTCTATCGTAAACTGGAAGATCAGAAGATCGATATCCTGGTAGGAACTCATGCGATTTTTCAAGAAGCAGTGACCTTTTCAAAGTTGGGTTTGGTCATTACCGATGAACAGCATCGCTTTGGGGTCATGCAACGACGAGCTTTGATCCAAAAAGCCGAAATCGTGGATGTGCTTTCGATGAGTGCGACGCCGATACCGCGCACCATGGCAGCAGCTCTGTTTAGCGATATGGATGTCAGTACGATCGAAAGCATGCCAAAAAACAGAAAACCCATCGTGACAAAACTGATCAAAGAAAACAGCCTTAGATCGTTTATGGACGATCTTTTGTTGGAAATACAAAAGAAACATCAAGTCTATGTCGTATGTCCTGCGATCGATCCAGCAAGTAATCAAACCCGGAACGTCACTTCAGTATATGAAGGCATCAAGAATGCATATGGTAAAACGTTTTCGATCGGGATGCTTCATGGCCAGATGGATTCAGCCACAAAGGAAGATGTTATGCGGCGCTTTCAACAAGGAGACATCGACATGCTTATCAGTACGACAGTCATCGAAGTGGGTATCGATGTTGCCAATGCCAGCAGACTTGTCATCTACGATGCCGATCGTTTTGGATTGAGTCAACTGCATCAGCTTCGCGGAAGGATAGGAAGGTCTGATATTTTGAGTGTCTGTTATTTGCTGACCAGTACCACCGATCAAGACACACTTGATCGTTTGCAGGTACTTCTAAAGCATCAGAGTGGTTTTGAGATCGCTTATCAGGATCTTTTGACGCGAGGCCCGGGAGAGTTGATCGGAGTCCGTCAGAGCGGCCTTCCGACCTTCAGACTAGGTAATATATTCGAAGATCAAAAACTGCTTCTTGAAGCTAAAAACGATGCTCAAGAGGTGATCACATCCAGTGGTGATGATTATTGGAAGACATATGTAAAAAATATCGAAAAAGACATGATAACGTCAAAAGCCGTGGCGGATTAGTGTATAATCAACATGAGGTGACCTATGAGTCTGATGCAATATTTGAAAAACAATGGGTATGTGATCGATGATCCAACGATCATCCATCAGGCATTTACCCACACTTCGTATGTCAATGAACAAAAAGAAAACATAACAGACAATGAAAGACTTGAGCTATTGGGAGATGCAGTGTTGCAGCTTTGGGTATCTGAAAGACTTTTTTTGGTCCAACCTCCTTTGAGTGAAGGTCAGATGACGACTATCAGAGCCAGGATCGTCAATGAAAGATCATTGGCTGACTTTGCCAGAAAACTGGGACTTTATCAGTTTTTGCGTCTAGGACATGGTGAAGAAAAAACAGGTGGCCGCAACCGTGATTCCGTACTGGCTGATTTGATGGAAGCATTTTTGGGAGCATTGTATCTACAAAAAGATAAATCCAACGTGGATCGTTGTTTACATCGTGTGATCGAACAACCCTTTGATGAGTTGATCTTTGCTGACAGTGAAGATTATAAGACACGACTGCAGGAGTATGTGCAGTCAGACACCAGAAAAACAGTCGTCTACGAAGTCGTCCACGCTCAGGGACCATCCAATGCCCCGACTTTTGAAGTCGTTGTCAAGTTGGATGAGCTGATCCTTGGCAGAGGAAAGGGACATAGCAAAAAGAAAGCGGAACAGGAAGCAGCAAAAGATGCATTTTCCAAAATGGCTCGATAAGGGAGAGAAACGATGATGATCTTCAATCAAATCGTTGAAAAAGAAAGCCTGAATGAAACGGTGTTTAAAATACGCATCCGAGTCAATCGATGGGCAAAAAAAGTACAAGCTGGTCAGTTTCTGATGATTCGCACCGATCAAAAAGGGGAAAGGATCCCACTGACGATCGTGGCGACTGAAGATGACGATGTAACGGTCATTTTTAAAATCATTGGATACTCTACAAAGAAGTTGTCTCAAATGGCTGTCAACGATGTTTTGTATGAAGTGATCGGACCGTTGGGTCATCCATTTCCACTACCGGATATCAAAGAGATCACCATTGTCGGCGGAGGTGTCGGCAATGCCATCACCTTTGCCATGGCG
>CALFEZ010000091.1 GCA_937957895.1 uncultured Erysipelotrichaceae bacterium | reverse complement strand
CAAAGTAATCGCTCCCGGCTTTTAGAAAATCATACTCTGAAGCAATCATCATCGTTTTGGGGAAATGTTCGAAATCATCATGATACAAAGAAGACACCAAAGGGTTTTTAAGATCATTGGGATCTCTTACGTACAGTTCATTGATGATCTGAGAGTTTTTGATGCGATCGATCCTATCGTAAGCTACCTCCTGATGATCCTTTATCACCGGATACATCTGATAAGACCATGGATAAATGCCATGTTCGATCATGTTGAGTTCACACACCGGATAGATCGACACACACAATCGAATCCTTTTACGATCGTCTTTGATCATGCATGCATGACAAAGAGCACCTCCGGCACTATCTCCCACGATTACCATTTTGTTTTTGTCACATCCGTAATCATTTGCATGATCGTATGCCCATACGAGTATATCATAAGCATCATTGACCCCAGCTGGAAATGGACACTCAGGAGCCAAACGGTACTCGGGAAACAAAATGATAGCTCCTGATTGTTCACACAAATACTTCACCGGATTCAAGTACATGGCAAGATCTCCGGCAGCAAATCCTCCTCCGTGATAGAAAATGATCAATGTATCGGTTGTCAACTTTTCAGGAACAAACACATGGACATTGATCATGCGATCTTTCAGATCGATCAATCGTTCCTGTTGGGTGATATGGCTTTGAGTCAGATCATGACTCACGACATCCGGACGATGACGCATGCCTGATAAAGAAAAACCAGTGTTTGATTTTTTGTGGAGTTGGTTTTTTTTCAACGCCATCTCCACGATGCGTGGATCCAGTACATGTGCTCTTTGATCATCCGGGATCGGTCGACATATTGTTTTGATGCCGTTTTGGTTGATGGTGGTAGATCCATTTTGGATCTTTTGGATCAATTGGAAGTCATATGCTCTCATGATAACTCCTTTGGATTTGTTTGAACTTATTGTATCAGTTTATAGAGCATCATATGACACGTTTTATAGATGTACTGTCGATCTGTTCATACAAGCATGTTGGATACTTTTGTTTACTTTGATGGTGCTTTGATGAGTTTAGGTAAAGAATATTGGATCATGGTGTCCATACTACATCATAGCTCTTGCCTTTTGATGTCACTTGTGGTGTAATGATGCCGATTAAAGAACCGTCTTGAAGAAGGGCTTTGATGTCACACCAAAGGTGCTGGTTGAAAAGCTTTTCTTTTGTTTGAGACATGTGCTGGTTTTTGATCATCATTCAAAGGAGAGCTTGTTATATGAGTGCCATCACCGATTTTCTTTCAGGGAGTTCACCCTATATCTATCTTTTCATCTTTTTTGGTAAGTTGATAGAAGTAGCTCTGGCTTCGCTGCGTTCTCAGTTGATCCACAAAGGACAACGCTTGCCAGGGGCGATCATTGCACTGTTTGAGTACACTTTTTGGTTAAGCATCACAGCTTCAGCATTGACTGGATTTGCCAATGATCCCATCAAGATCATTATTTTGGTGTTGGCATTTTCTGCGGGCAATGTCATGGGCTCGATCTTGGAAGAGAAGATGGCTTTTGGTTACTGCACGATCACCGGTATTTTCATCAACAAAACAGAAGCTTTGATAGCAGCCGATGACTTAAGGGAAAAAGGATATGCATTGACTATCATGCCTGCTGAAGGCATCCAAGGTGCGCAGCGAACGGCGATCATCACATCGGTCAAGCGAAAACATGTCAACACTGTCAAAGCACTGCTTTCTGCCGCAGATCCAAACATCGTGTTTACCGTCCAAAACATCCAACAAGTAAAGGGTTTTACGATCGCTAACGTGATCAAGTAAGCTCTTTTCAATCATTGCCATAAACATGATCATATAGTCAAACGAATATCATATGGCCAAAAATGATTTATAATGTAAATAAAATGACGGAAGTCACATTTCTTCATTATCGACATCGTGTATGTGCTGATTTAAAACAGGATGTCACTATCTAAGGAGACACATGGATACTTTTAATGAATACCTTGATACGATCAACGATCCTAGACAACGCGAAGTGATGCAAACTGTTTTACAGTGGGTAATCGACACCTATGATCATCTTCAACCAAAGATCGCATGGAACCAACCGATGTTCACCGATCATGGAACCTACATCATTGGATTTAGTGTTTCAAAGCAACACATGGCTGTCTCACCTGAAGAAGCAGGTATTATCCATTTTTCTGAAGATATCAAAAAAGCGGGACTCGATCATACAAAAATGCTTGTTCGCTTCCCATGGGATCGACCCATCAACTATGATTTGTTGGCGAAGATGATCGAATACAACATCTTTGATAAAGCTGATTGCACGACCTTTTGGAGAAAATGATCGGTGGTATCACTGGGCTACTCCTTACTTACAACCATCATAATCACAATCGACCAACATACATAAAGCTCATCCAAATGGTGAGTTTTTTTGTTTTTTACACATGCTTTTCGATTTTCAACAAAATAAAAAAAATGTAACCTCTATCATTGAAAAACACTATTGAACACGATGATCATCCATGATATAACTTCTTTGTGAATTATTTAACGAAAGGATGATGAGCATGGGTCTGTTCGATCATGAAGCCAGGCAGTTCAAATTCGATGTTCTGCGAGAAGTCGCACGAAAAGCATTCAAAGGGACCTTAAAAGATGGTTTTGAGGACCAACTTGCACATAAGCTCATACCTACGATGCGTGCTGACTTTCGATGCTGTGTATACAAAGAAAGAGAAATCATCCGGCAACGAACCCGATTGGCCATGGGTAAAAGCCCATCCAATCATCACGATGACTTCAATCCTCGACAGATCGTTAAAGTGATCGATGCTGCATGTGATGGTTGCACCATCAAACGCATCCAGATCACAGATAGCTGTAGAAAGTGCATGGCCAAAAGTTGTGTGACAGCATGTCGGTTCGATGCGATCGCCATGAGCCCTACACGAGCCATGATCGATCATGACAAATGCAAAGAATGCGGAGCATGCGTCAAATCATGTCCCTTTCATGCTATCATCGAAACCGTCCGTCCCTGCAAGGCATCCTGTCCCGTCGATGCGATCAGCATGGACGATGATGATCTGGCAGTTATCGATCAGTCCAGATGCATCAACTGTGCAGCTTGCCAGTCTGCCTGCCCTTTTGGGGCCATCGAAGATGCATCATGGATCGTTCCAGTGATCGAGCTGATCAAGCTCGATACACCGATGATCGCCATGATCGCACCATCGATCCAAGGACAGTTTGACGATGCTACTTTGGGTCAAATCAAAGCAGGCATACGACTGCTTGGATTTAAAGATGTGGTAGAGGTAGCTACGGCTGCTGATATCGTGGCATGGCATGAGAATGAAGAATTGATCCACTACATGAAACATAACGTACCATTGACTACATCCTGTTGCCCGGCTTTTGTCAATTTGGCCAAACAGCATTTTCCGGAAGTATATCAAAAAAACATGTCGACGTTGGCTTCCCCCATGATCGTGATGGCTCGATATCTCAAACATCATCATCCCGATCATGGTGTTGTATTTATTGGACCCTGTGTGGCCAAAAAACAAGAAGCCATGCAGGATCATCCAAACATCGATGTCGATTATGTGCTTACATATGAAGAAATAGCAGCCATGTTGGTGGCGCTGAAGATCTATCTACCTGATTTGGATGCCGATAAGAGTGTTCAAGCAAGCAATGTCGGTCGAAACTTCGCTTTCGGGGGCAATGTCATCAATGCCCTAAGACAAGCTTCACCTGATCAGGAAATGACATTTTTGGGAGTGTATGCCGATGGATGTCATGAATGCAAAAAACAACTGCAATTGATCAAACATAAGCGCTTTGATGCCCATGTGCTTGAAGGCATGTCATGTGCTGGTGGATGTGTCAACGGTCCAGCGATCATCGATAACAGCAAACAGGCACGCCAGCGCTTTATCCAAGAAAACCAAGCCAATACTCAGACGATCACTCAAACCAAAGCAACTTATGATTTTTGTAACATCGACATGCACCGTAAACACAAAGGAGTATCTCATGATCATCGTTGAAATCTGTCTAGGAAGTTCCTGTTATGTCAAAGGAGCCAGCAACACCATCGAACATATAAGAAATATAATCGATCAACATCAATGGAACGATAAAGTCCAACTCAAAGGTGCTTTTTGCATGGGAGGATGCAATCAAGGTCTTTGTGTCAAAATCGATGACACATTGATCCACGAACGTTCGATACTGGATCTGCTTAAAAAGATCGAAACAACGATCGGAGGCCTTTTGTCATGAGCGTCATCCAGCTCAAAGAAAAAAACTGCAGACACTGTCATCACTGTGTTCGGGTCTGTCCGACCAAAGCCATCTCTTTTTGCGATCAAGATCCCATGATCATAAAAGAGGACTGCATCCTATGTGGTCAATGCTATGTCGTGTGTCCTCACAATGCAAAAACGATCCAAAGTGATTACCCAATGGTTCAACAATGGATCAAAGATGGCTTTCAAGTCCATGTCAGTCTTGCACCGAGTTATGTTGGATTGCTACAAAACAAGCAGCATCTTAAAGATCATCTTCTTACTCTGGGGTTTTCCAGTGTCCAAGAGACAGCTTTGGCAGCTGCCAGAGTTACCGACATTTACCGCCAGTTATGCGAAAAAAACCAAATGGAAAACATCATCACCACATGCTGTCCGGTCGTGGTTTCGCTCATTCAGACTCGGTTTAAGGAACTAGTACCTCAGTTAGCTCCAGTCATGTCCCCAATGCGGGCTCATGGAAAAATGCTCAAAACACAAAATCCCAATGATAAAGTTGTCTTTTTGGGCCCATGCATCGCAAAGATCGAAGAAGCTCGCATTTGTGATGAGATCGATGGTGTGATCACTTTTGAAGATGTCTTTAAAGACATGATCCCAATGGATGGAAACTTTAATTTTGACGATGGTTTTGTCAATGATCGTGCCAGGATCTATCCTGCTACCGGTGGCATTCTCGCTACCATGATCGGCGGTGAACATTTCTATCACACGATGCATGTGGATGGGATCGATCAGGTGATCGATTGCTGTCATGCCATTATGGATCATCAAATCGAGAATGTGTTTATCGAAATGTCTGCATGTGTAGGTTCTTGTCTGGGAGGTCCGCTATTGCAGGAACATCCTTTGCGGAAATGGAAAGCACGACAAATCCTCACCCAAAAAACCGATCAACGATCATGGGTAGAAACAGATCCTGCATTGTCTTTGCATTGTCGTTATCACGCTACCACTCATTTCAAAAAGTCATTTGATGACAAAGCCATAGAAAATGTTTTGGAGCGGTTGGGAAAACACACCAAAGAAGATCATCTTGATTGTGGAGCATGCGGATACCCGACGTGTATTGAAAAAGCCATAGGTGTTTTAGAGGGAAAAGCAGATCCAACACTATGCTTGCCTTATGCTTTGGAAAAGGCTCGATCGATGTCCAATTTGATCATACAACATACTCCCAATGGGATCCTGGTCATTGATCAAAACATGCAGATAGTAGAAGCCAATCCGGCAGCCAAACGATATTTGAAAATCAATAATGGTCAGTCAAAACATCCCATCACACACATATTGCGTGATGATTCATTGACCAGATACCTTTGTGATCTTCAGGAAGTCACTTACTTCATCAAAGAATATCCTCATTTGGATCGAACATTTGACCATGCATGCATCCCGATCAAAAACCAGCATGTGTCTGTCATCATCCTGATGGATCTTACCGAAAAGCTATACAAAGAGAAACAACTAAAAGAATATCGCACCCACATCATGCAAGTCACACAACGAGTCATCGATGAACAAATGCAGACCGTGCAGGAGATTGCCAGCCTGTTGGGAGAAACATCCGCCAAAAGCAAGATCGCACTGGTTCAGCTTAAAAAAAGTCTGGAGGATGATTTGATATGACCATCGCTGTGGATGCCTATCATCACTCTTTGAACAAACATCAGGAAATATTATGCGGTGACAGAGTGATCATGACCTACACCGATCGGGCTTATGTATGCGTGTTGGCTGATGGATTGGGCAGTGGTGTCAAAGCGAATATATTAGCCACACTGACAGCCACGATCTTGAGTGAACTGATCACTCATGGAGTTGGCTTGGACGAAGCGATCGAAACGCTGACCGCCACACTACCGGAATGCCATCAACGAAAAATTGCCTACTCCACCTTTTCCGTTGTTGAGATCGATCACGATGGCAATACCACCATCATCGAATTCGATAATCCCAAAGTGATCATCATCCGTGACGATCAACAAATCCACATCGATCGCCATCCTTTTTTCTATCAACATCGTACTGTGCATGTTTCAAACATCAAACTTTGCCCGAATGATTATGTCGTGATGGTCAGTGATGGCGTGTTGCATGCCGGTATGGGGCAAGCTCTCAACTTTGGATGGCAACGACAGGATATCGTACGACACCTGATCTTAAAAAACAAACAACCTTCATCATCCCAAATGATAAGCACGGACCTTATCGATACCGTCTATGATCTTTATGGAGGGGAAGTGAAAGATGATGCGACTGTCGTGGTATCGAGATTGATCCATAGACATCGCACGGTCATCATGGTAGGTCCTCCCAAAGACAGACAAGCAGATGCACTCAAGGTTCTTACCCTGAAAAATGCTACCGGTAAGAAAGTCGTATGTGGGGGGACAACGGCACAGATCGTTGCCAGACATCTTGACAAACGGATCGTCGTAGACGATGCTTTGGGCTTTGGCAGTGATCTTCCTCCTGTGGCCTGCATCGAGGGTATCGACTTGGTAACAGAGGGTATCTTAACACTAGGTCGAACCGTCGATCTTTTGGTAGAAGCTGATACCAGCAAACAACAAAAAGATCGATTGCTTCAAAGTTTGCCAGCCGATGGTGCTCATCGATTATTTCAACTTCTGCTGAATGAAACGACCGAGATCTTGTTTTTGGTAGGGTTAGCCGATAATCCCGCTCACAGCCAACTCTCCCATGCTTTATCAGTGAACATGAAATCAAAGCTTGTTGAAAGGATTTCCAATCATCTTAAGAAGTTTGGAAAGATCGTGACGATCATTGAAGCATGACACACAAGAAAACGTCCTTCTTATCGAAGGACGTTCTCATGTTCTTATCTTTTTTTGATAGCTTCTATCAGCAACGGAAGATACACAGGAAGATCCGGTGGTCTTCTGCCTGAAACAAGATTACCATCGACCACTCCTGCTTCATCGACCCAGTTGGCACCGGCATTGATCAAGTCATGCTTGATCCCCGGAGTGCTCGTGACTGTTTTGCCTTTAAGAACATCGGCCGAAGCCAACACCCATCCGGCATGACAGATCATGCCGATCACACGATCGTTATCATTCATGAATCTGACAAAATCAAGCACTTCCTCAAAGCGACGCAACTTGTCGGGAGCCCATCCACCTGGGACCAACAACGCATCGTATCGAGTGATATCGACTTCGTCAAAGGATAAATCACTATCTACAGATAAACCAAATTTCCCTTTGTACGTTGTCTTTTTCAAACCTGCAACATCCACAGTTGCTCCTTCTTCTTTTAGACGCAACATAGGATAAAACAGCTCGAGATCATCGTAATCTTCAGAAACGATCGATAAAATACGTTTTCCTTGAAGTGACATACATGCCTCCTTTATTACAATGTCATTGTAACATACTTTGAACTTGGTACATGTTTTGATGCTTCCATGATGCATGTTCATCAAGAAAGTGATATAAGTTGGATAGAGAACCTATCGTCTAGAATGATCGATACATCATTTGACATAAACAAGGAGGACATGATGTTACAACAAAGAATGAAAATTGCACTTCTTATGGGAGTGATTCTGGGAATCGTATGCATCATCGGAGCATCGGTACGATCGGATACCACACCACAGTGGCATTGGCTTTTTGCATTATGGTACAACCGCTTGTTGATGGGCGGAGTGATCGGGCTTTCCATCTGGCGATCAAACAAGATGAGTGTTGTCCTTCTTCGGGGAGGAACGATTGGATTGATCGTATCATTTGCCTTTTATAGTGCCACCGGTTTTGCTGATGTGATCAGTTTTCTTGCTGGGATCATTTATGGAATGATCATCGATTTTTCAGCAACTCGCTATAGCAAATCATAAGCCATCTTGTCTTGTTGCTTACAAAAATCGAAGTGCTGCTCTGAGTACTCATACAATAAGTGAAATCCCTTTCATTTTTCACATAAATTTCATGCCTTTGACAAAGAGACTATGTTAAGGTTGACTTATAGTTGAAAAGGAGGAAAACTATGGCAACGAGAGTATTGATGGTTGGCAGTATCATGATGGATTCGATTTATCAGGTAGACAGAGCTCCTGAACTTGGTGAAAGTGTTTTGGGGGTCGTATTGGGCACTGCTTGCGGTGGTAAAGGCTCCAATGCAGCTGTTGCTGCTGCAAGACTGGGAGCAAAGGTCACTGCTTATGGAACTTTAGGACAAGATGCAAACGGTGAAGAGTTGGATGCCATGCTTTCAAGCGAAGGCATCGACACACGTTTCTTGGTCAAAAAAGAAGGATCCGCCAGTGGATCTGTCGTCATTATTTTGGAAAAAGGCGGGAAAAACAGACTAGTCATTTGTCCGGGAGCCAATATGGAAACATCTCCGGAT
>CALFEZ010000090.1 GCA_937957895.1 uncultured Erysipelotrichaceae bacterium | reverse complement strand
ATGATCTCCAAACGATACCCAACTCCCCAAATGGTCATGATCTGACATGGTATGTCCGGTATATTATCCAGTTTATGACGAAGGCGTTTGATATGAGCATCCACCGTTCGATCATCACCGACATAATCATACCCCCAAACCAGATTGAGTAAGTCTTCTCTTGTAAAAACACGTTGCGGATGTTGGGCAAAAGTCAGAAGTATTTCGAACTCTTTTTTGGTCAAAAGTAGATCTTTCGATCGGAATGTCGCTTGATAGGCATGGGTGTCGATCATCAATCCAAAGATTTCGATCACATGTTGATGCGTTTTGTTTAACCTTCGAAACAGTGCGTTGATGCGTGCGATCAACTCTCTGGGTGAAAATGGCTTTACCACATAATCATCCGCACCCAGATCCAATCCCATGATTTTTTCGAAGTCTTCTCCCTTGGCCGTGATCATGATGATCGGTACCATGGATGTCTTTCGTATGATCTTGCACACTTCAAAGCCATCGATTTTTGGCATCATGACATCAAGACATATCAAATCAATGTGGTTTTGTTCAAACATCTGAAGTGCTTGTTCGCCATCATATGCCTTGATCACGGCAAAACCTTCCTTTTCGCAATATTGCCCAAGGATCGATACGATATCTTTCTGATCATCCGCAATCAAGATCGTTTTCATGTCATCACCGTTTTAATTGTAGTGGATGTTTATGACAAAACAATGACAAGACAATGAAAATGTCACTGAAATATCTTTGTTTTGTCATATTTTCGTCACACCTTTATTATACACTTTCATTAGGTCAAAGGAGGAAAACGACATGAAACCAAAAATCATGATATTGACTGGCATCGCAGCATTGTCGCTGACGATGGTCACTACATTCGCTGCTTCACAAACAGCAGTAGACACATTGGCAAGGTTAACGACATATGATAAAGAAGAAATACAGGAAATGATCGATAGTGGCAAACGACCATCAGAGATCGTAATTGATCTAGGGTTATGGGAACAGTTCAAAGAAGCCATGCAAGAGCATCGTCGTGAAAGACTTGCTTATCGAGTTGAAAGAGGCGATCTTACACAAGAAGAAGCAGATGAACTTCTCAAAGAATGGAACGGCGCACGCGGACATTGCCTGGACCCAGACAATGATGCATTTCCAGAC
>CALFEZ010000089.1 GCA_937957895.1 uncultured Erysipelotrichaceae bacterium | reverse complement strand
CCATTGATTTGTGGAGACTCGTTCGATTTCAAATTTTGGTTTGGGGGGTTGATATGTATACGTGAAAGTTGGTTCAGGAAGTTTTTCGGATTCTTTTTCTTTGACGGTCTGCAAGGTTGATGCGATCTTATATAGAAGTTTATCGATCCCTGCTTTTATCGGAGCGATGATCTCGAACACTTCTAAGTCAGGATATGTCTGTTTAAAGCGAAGCAAATGCTCTTTGGAGTGTTCAAGATCCATTTTGTTGGCGACTACGATCTGAGGTCGATCACTCAGATCAACTACATAGTTTTTCAGTTCATCATTGATGATTTTGTAATCCGTAATCGGATCCCGTTGGTCAGTAGCTCCCATATCAAGCACGTGTACAAGTACACGGGTTCGTTCGATGTGACGCAAAAATTCGATCCCCAACCCTTTTCCTTGATGAGCACCTTCGATCAAACCGGGCATATCCGCAACAACAAAAGACGGATAATCAGAAACAGATACCACTCCGAGATTAGGGATGATGGTCGTAAACGGATACGATGCTATTTCTGGTCTGGCGGCACTGATGACACTAAGTAACGTGGATTTCCCGACCGAAGGAAAACCGATCAATCCAACATCAGCCAACAACTTCAATTCCACGATCACTTCTTTGTGTTCGCCTAAAGCTCCCTTTTCGGCAAAATCAGGTGCTGGATTACGTGGGGTTTTGAATCGAGCATTGCCTTGACCGCCCCTTCCGCCTTGAGCAAGAATCGCTTTTTGGCCGACTTCGATCAAATCGATGAGCATTTCTCCGGTATGAGCATCCTTAAACATCGTGCCTAATGGTACGTACAAAATTGTATCGGCTCCGCTGGCTCCTTGCATTTTCTTGTTTTTGCCATTTTCTCCGTTATCTGCTTTGATTAGCTTTTGATAACGAAGATCCAAAAGAGTCGATTTGTTGGTATCGACGGCGACGATGATGTCTCCGCCTTTACCACCGTCTCCGCCATAGGGTCCTCCCAAAGGAACATACTTTTCCCTTCGAAAGGATACCATGCCATCTCCACCTCTTCCGGCTTTTACTTGAATTTTTACTTTATCAATGAACATATATGTTTCCTTTTTGAAAAAATCCCCTTTCGGGGATCCTTTATGCTTTCGGATAGACAGAAACCTGAGTTCTGTTTTTTCCTAAACGTTCGAATTTTACGACACCGTCGATCAATGCAAACAAGGTGTCATCTCCCCCGCG
>CALFEZ010000088.1 GCA_937957895.1 uncultured Erysipelotrichaceae bacterium | reverse complement strand
TGTTTTATCCTGTTAAGCAGATAGAGCATGTCATTGTTGCCCAGGTTGAATCCCCCAATATCGATGGTCATGATGGTAGGTTTATGGATGGCGGCGGAGTTGGTGTTGTCAAATCCGGTAACCAGTACATCTTCATTGATGGTGAAACCTCTTGAGCGCAATTCTTCGATGACTCCGACAGCAATCAAATCGGATGTAGTGAAAAAACCTGTCACATCTGGAGATTCGCCAAGTATCAAACGAGTAAGGTGTCGAGAGGAAGCATATCCAAAAGTATAGTCTTCAATGGCTTGTGTTATCATCGGTAACTCGTGTTTGGCAAGGATATCTTTGTAAGCTCGATACTTCTCTGTTGCTGATATGATATAGGGCGATCCGGTGTGGACATAAGCAATTTTCTTGTGTCCTGCCTCAACTAAAGCCTCCATCAACTCGCAAGAAGCTTTGTAAAAATCGATGGTAAAGTAAGATGCAGTCGATTCAGGGATGTACTCAACAACTTGCACGATAGGATAGTCGTGGTGTAACTGATCGAGATCCTCTTTATTAAGTGTGTTGGATATCATGATGATGCCATCCAGTAAATGATTTTTCAGCATTTTGATATAGCGCTGTTCGCGATCCAAATCACCATATGTATTGCCAATCAGTACATTGTAGTTGCTTTCGTGTGCTGCTTTTTCGATTCCTTGAACGATCGGAGCGAAAAAAGGATTGTCCACACTATGGAGCAAAATCAAAACCATGTTTGAACTATCTTTTCGTAGATATGTACCAAAAGCATTCGGCTGATAATTAAGTTTTTCGATAGCCTGTAAAACACGTTCCTTGGTATCAGCAGAAACTCTCGCAGAATTGTTGATGACTCTACTGACGGTAGCAACGCTGACCTTGGCTAATAAAGCGACTTGTTCGATGGTACTCATGGGATATTCCTCAATACCATTCTATCACTTCGTTTGTTAAAAGACTATCAAATTTGAAGTGCTTACATCATCTTCTTGCTTAAACCAATACTGGTATTGTTGCTTATGTAAACGATTACATACCCATAGAATTGACAGTGCAATCGCTTACATCTACAAAAAAAGTACGAGTAATACAAGGAGGAAAAAATGAAAAAGTTCTTAGTTATTATATCGTTGTTTTTGTTAGTGTTTACTTTACAAGCCTGTACACCTAGCGATGATGATACGATCGAAATCACGTTCAAACAAAACAAACCTGAGATCGACGGTCAATTGCAGGCATTTGCCAGAGCATATGAAGAAGCAACCGGAGTGAAAGTCAATGTAGTTTCATGTGGTGGTGGTGCCTGTGATCTGGGCGATATGCTTCGCTCTGACTATGCTGCAGGGACAATGCCAGAGATCTTTCCGATCGATGGTGTTGAATCTTATGCCGAATGGGCATTGATCATCGATGATCTTTCCAATGAAGAATGGGTCAAAGACACAGATGTTGCCTTTATGGTCGACGGAAAAGTTGTTGGGTTCCCTGTCAATATCGAGGGATGGGGTATGGCATACAACGCTGATCTTCTTGCTCAAGCAGATATCGATCCAGCAGGTTTAACCAACTATGCAGCATATGTCGAGGCTTTTGAAAAGCTCGACAGCATGAAGACTGAGTTGGGTATTCGTTCTGTAGTATCAATGGCAGCCGGACCTGGTATGTATTGGGTTACAGCTCACCATAACTTCAACAGTT
>CALFEZ010000087.1 GCA_937957895.1 uncultured Erysipelotrichaceae bacterium | reverse complement strand
GGACGTCACCGGTTCGAACAGCAGAAGAAACTAAAAGAAGCAAAAAAACATCAGCACGTCACGGAACTCAAACCACTTCGTTTATCACCGGTCATCGACAAGCATGATTTTGATACCAAACTCAAACATGCCCGAAAATGGCTTGAAGACGGAATGAAAGTCAAGATCGACATGAGATTTCGGGGAAGGTTGATCACACGATTAGATGTTGGTAAGAAAGTGATGGACAACTTCATCAAAGAGACAGAAGATATTGCCAATGTCGAAAAAGCGCCAAAATTGGAGGGCAACATCATGCACGTGATATTGGCGCCCAAAAAGAAATAGACAAAGGAGAAGCACATCATGCCAAAAATGAAAACCAAAAAGGCGTTGGCAAAACGAGTTAAGAAAACAGGCAGTGGCAAGTTGAAACGTCAACATGCTTATGTATCACACTTTGCTGCCAATAAGACACAAAAACAAAAACGGAAGTTAAGAAAAGGGACCTTAGTTTCCAAAAGTGATTACAAGCGCATTAAACTGCTTTTGAATGATTAGGGAGGAAAATAAGGATGCCAAGAGTTAAAAACACACCGGCAACAAAAAATCGCCGGAAAAAAGTATTAAAACTATCCAAGGGATACTTTGGTTCAAAACACACACTATACAAAACCGCCAATGAACAAGTCATGCGTTCATTACGTTATGCCTATCGTGATCGCAAGCAACTCAAACGTGAAATGCGCAAATTGTGGATCGCTCGCATCAACGCAGCTGCTCGTCAAAACGATATCAGCTACTCCCAACTGATGCACGGTCTGCGTTTGGCAAAAATCGAAGTCAACCGTAAAATGCTTTCAGAGATCGCTATTTCAGACCCTTCCGGTTTTAGCGGGATCGTTGAAAAAGCCAAGAAAGCTTTGACAAAGTAAGGGGCTCTCCATGGAAGATGCACGTAAGATTCTCAATGAACTGCTGGTTGTAATGTTTAATCATATTTTGGTGTTGGAACAAAAAAACCTGCAAGAGAAAGGCGTCAAGCTGTCAATGAGTGAAGTGCATACCCTTGAAAACATTGAAAAAAGCAGCAGTAAGACAATGTCTGATGTTGCACGTTTGTCTTTGGTCACACAAGGCACCTTGACCGTGGCTGTCAATCGTCTGCAGGAAAAAGGATACATCAAACGCACCAAAGATGAAAAAGATCGTCGTTTGGTACGCTTGCAGCTGACCCCCAAGGCCAAGGAAGTATTGAAGATCCATGATCACTTTCACCAAGAGATGATCGACAGTTTTGTCAATGATCTTAAGGTGCATGAAGACGTGAACTTGATCCGCAGCTTAGAGAAAATCATGGATTATTTCAAACAAAACTATTGAAGATCGAATGATCTTCTTTTTTTTTCTTGATTTTGAGTGTATCCTTTACCTATGATATCATCATAGTGAGGTGAGCATGATGAAACACATATTCAGACAAAAAAAACCTGATAGACCAGTGTTCGTGCTGTTGCACGGAACAGGTGGCAATGAAAAGGATCTGATCCCTTTGGTGGAGTTGATCGACAATGATGCCAGCTATCTTGGAGTACTTGGTGAAGTCAGAGAAAATGGCATGCCACGCTTTTTCCGGCGCTTATCCGAGGGTGTTTTTGATGAAGAAGACCTGACGTTCAGAACGCACCAACTGCATGATTTTATCATCGAGTCTGCC
>CALFEZ010000086.1 GCA_937957895.1 uncultured Erysipelotrichaceae bacterium | reverse complement strand
ATCTCGGTGCCGGTTGCTTCGAGTACTTTTTGTGCATCTGCAAGTTCGACTTGATTGGCTGAAAGTATCTTTGCCAGTTTGGTCGTGGAAACCTCATCGTCTCCTGTGACACTGACGGCAATCAATTGATCATCGGCTTGATAAACGAGGGTTTTGACGAAATCCTTGCTGTCACGACCCAAAAAATCACTAACTTGTTGGATGGTTTTTTGATCCGGGGTATCTACCTTTACATATCGACCTTTGGATTTTGATGGAGTAACCGAAGGGATCAAAGATGTCGCAACTTCCACATTGGCAGCATAATCACAGTGATCACAGTACACTATTTGATCTTCTCCGATGTCCGTGATAGCCTGAAACTCTTCTGAAAGCAAACCACCCATGACGCCCGTATCGGCTCGTACGATTTTATACTGGATCCCCATGCGATCAAACGATCTCACATAAGCATCGAACATTTTCTGATAACTGATATCGAGTCCTTCGATGTCTTTGTCAAAAGTGTAAGCATCTTTCATGATAAACTCACGGACCCGGATCAGTCCAAATCGAGGACGAGGTTCATCTCTGAACTTGTTTTGGAACTGATACAATGACAATGGCAGATCTTTGTATGATCGTATATGAGAACTGGCAGCCATGGCAAAAAGCTCCTCATGGGTCGGACCCAAGACAAAGGAGCGACGAAACCTATCTTTCATGGTGAACATGCTATCACCAAACAACTCTCTGCGGTTGGATGCGATATAAACTTCTTCCGGTATCAATGAAGGCATCAATACTTCCTGAGAGCCTATGGCATTCATTTCTTCTCTGATGATGTTTTCGATCTTACGGAGTACCTTGATCCCCAAAGGGAGATACATGTAGACACCGGACGAACTTTTTTTGACATATCCACCCCGTACCAGAAGATTGCCGCTGATCGCTTCTTCATCTTTCACACTTTCTCGCAATGTAAAGAAATAACTGTTTTTTAGTTTCATAACATACCTCGTGTTATCTTCATGATTATATCATAAACAGACATCATGGATGATGTCAAAAAGACAATATCATCAACGATCTTTTAGTATCCACATCATCATGGTGGTTGACGCTCCATCAAAGATGTGTTATTATGTGCTAGCAAAAAGATGGTTGAAAGTAGAAGCACTTTTCTCACCTGATTTCCTTTGGAGATAGGTCAAGGCAACATATCACGAAAAATAGTGTGAAATGTTACTTTGGGTGCTTTGTCGGCACTCTTTTTATATAAAATATGGAGGTGAAGGTTATTAAAAAACCCACTAATGAAGATTTAGTGAATGAAAACATCCGGTTTAAGGAAGTACTGGTCATCGGGCCCGAAGGTGAACAATTGGGTATTTTGTTGCGAAGGGAAGCACTAGAAAGAGCTTATGCACTGGATCTTGATCTGTTTTGTGTGGCTCCTAATGCACAACTCCCCGTATGCAAAATGCTGTATTACGGACGTCACCGGATCGAA
>CALFEZ010000085.1 GCA_937957895.1 uncultured Erysipelotrichaceae bacterium | reverse complement strand
CACGTACGCGATTGATGTTTTCTAATGTTTCAGTCCTTAAAGGAGCGATCGATGCAGCTGTAGGCAACACTAGCACGGCATCTTTTGGCAAAAAAGATCTGAAGTAATCGATGATTTTTTCACGTTGTTTTTGTGCATCAAGATATTGGTGACGGGTGATCGTTTTGGCCCATTGCAAACGTTCTTTAGGACCTCGTGATAAGCGTGGATTATACTTATCGATCCAGCCTCCGTAACTTTCATTGACTTCATATCCTTGAACATATCTAAAAATCTCCACCCATCGATCCAATCCCTCTTTAGCAACTATGACTTCCTGTACTTGATCAAACTTCGTCTTAAGAAAGTCGATAGCCGGTTGCAAGGCTTCTTTGACATCACGATCTACGCTATCAAAACAGTCTACGGCGATGTACAATTGTCTAAACTTCCCTTTTTCTTTATCTTCACCTAACAAAACCGTAGAAACCTTTTCAAATACATCGGGATCAGCAGCTACATAACCAAGCACATCCATGCTCTCACAATATGGGGCTTCTCCGTCGTTTTTGATGCGCTTGTATGTTGGTCTCATCCCAAACAATCCGTTATAGGAAGCCGGGACACGCACCGATCCTAGACAGTCACTGCCTGTGGCAAAATCAACCAAACCACCTGCTGTGGCAGCCCCGCTTCCACTCGATGATCCACCTGTGTAACGACGGATGTCATGAGGATTCAAAGGTGCCCCATAATTCCAGTTTTCACCACTGATGCTAAAACACAGTTCGTCACATACTGTTTTACCGACCATGTCTGCTCCGGCATCCAGCAGCGTCAGTATCGAACTGGCTGTGTAAGGATCGGGGCCGTGTGTTTTTAGCCACAATGGATGACCATTGCTGTAAGTGCTGCCCTTGACCATAAACACATCTTTCGCAGCAAAAACCAAACCGGACAAAGGACCTGTGCTTGCTCCTTTTAAAGCAATGTGATTGTCTCTGACAAATGCGTGCAACGGATCATAGGGTGGTTCATCGCTTACAGATAAACGTTTGTTGTTCAACAATTGGTTCTCTTTCATACCTACTCCTTATTCGTGTGTGATGAGAAAAGCGTTGATTTTGAGTCACATCAAAATCAACGCTCCCATCGGATAATTACCTATGATTAGAAGAAGCGACTTAGTACATTCCAGAGTGTTCTTCCACCAAGAATGAACATAACGATGACCATGACGAATCCCAATGCATTTTGCAATAATGTGTTTTTGAACTTTCCAAGTTTTTCACTGTTGGAAGCAACAACAAACAGGACTGCAACAAATGGCAAGAATACACCACTGGTTGCTTGAGCAAACAGGATGATCGGAACTGGTGTCGTTCCAAACATAGCCAACAGTGTTCCAAACAATACGATGATTCCTGCAACAAGCTTTGGACGGAAATCTTTTGGTTTGTTCCACTTGAAGATCTTGCCCCAAATATGACCAACCATGTACGGTGTGGCGATCGCAGAAGACAAACCAGCCAACATCAAACCAGTTGCGGCAAACAGATAGGCACCTTCACCCAACGTTACTTTCAAAGCTTCAGCAAAGACGATCGGGCTGTTAACGACAGTACCCGTACCAAATAGTGTTGCAGAAGTAGTGACGATCAGACCCAATGTCATGGCAACACCCAATGATACATTCAGTTTGGTATCAAAGTAAGAGTCTTCCAAGTCTTTTTCAGCATTCCACTTATCCGCACTGGCAACCGAGTGGAATACCAAGTTGATGGCAATGATCGTCGTTCCAACCAAAGCGATGGTCGTGATCATGGCACCTTCAGGGATGGATGGGATCAAACCACTTAAAACTGCAACCACATCAGGTTTGACGATTACAGCTGTAACCACGAAGATAACTCCCATCAATGCAACAAAGCTCTTCATGATCAACTCGACGAATCTTGGTGTCGAGTAAATGATAGCTGCCAGAGAAACCAATCCCATGACCAAGGCAGCTATTTCTCTGCTCAATCCGGTGATATTGGCAAATCCCGTGGTTGCACCAATTAGGTTACCGGCTTCAAAACCAAATCCGGTCAAGATCACGACAAGTGCGATCAAACCATAAATAAACAATCTCCACACATTGCTGTTAGGCAACAAAGAGACAGAGGCATCGATGATGTTTGATCTACCAACGATCGCTAAGCGAGATGCCATGTTCATGATGACGATTGAAGCGATACCGGAGAATACGACAGCCCACAACAATGCATAGCCGAAGTTTACCCCGGCATTGGTCGTCGTAGTGATCGTACCAGGACCGATAAAGGCACTGGTGATGACCGCTGCTGGTCCAGCCGCTTTAATCTTCTGAATTAAAGTCTTCTTCTCTTCCATGTACTTTCCTCCTTATTCATGGATTCTTAAGTCAGACAATCGAGAGAATGATCTCTCAATAACAAGTGATCGTTTGATTTTCTGTCGATGATCACTTGTTTGTTCCTAAATTTACATGAACTATAATGCAAAGAAATGCTACTTCTTGAATTTTATAGCTTAAATATATCATGTGAAGCGCTTACATTCATTAGCACTCATTTCTAAGAAAAATATCAAAATATTACCTTAAAAGGATAAAATCATGAATGATAATGATGCATTTATATCTGAAAAATGAAAATTTTGATAAAAATCCTTTGATAATCACAACATGTATAAGAACACTGCAAAGATGAAAACTCCTTTGTAGAAGAATCGCTCACTTTTCTTGATCTGTCTTGGATAGGGATATCAAACAGAACATCATGCTACCACAACGATCATGATTGAAGATAAAGCATGCTTATGATAGAGTTAAAAATGACCATATCCCTTTTTTTCGTCAATGGTTGGCAAGTAACGAGCATTTGGATACTTCAACCCCATCCAACAGCAAATGACACTTATATGAACATCCGATCAAAAAACATTATTGGCAAAAACAACGTTTTTGAGGGAACCCTCATCATAAAGCAAGATGCGATCATCGACATCAAAGCCTATGATCATTTTGATGGTGTTGATCTTGATGCTCAGTATATTGCACCTGGTCTGATCGACATCCACAATCATGGATATGCAGGATTTGCATTTACCGGGGTATCGAGTGTCCAAGACATTTCCAATTTAAGAAAGGCTCTATTGGCACAAGGAGTCACTTCCATGTTGGCAACCATTTCCAGACATGCCTTGCCACAGATCATCGAAAGCATGACAAACGAAAGCGATCCTTCTTTGACAGAGATCCTTGGGTTTCATATGGAAGGTCCATTCATCAAGCCTAAACGATACGGAGCAGCTCATCCCGACACAGCATTTCCCTCACCGAATATCGAGCTTCTTCAAGACATCATCACAGCCGCACAAGGATATTTGAAAGTAATGACGGTGGCACCTGAGGTTGAAAACAATGACAAAGTAATGTCCCTTCTGATGGAGAATGACATTATTATCGCAATCGGACACACCGATGCCACATACAAACAACTAATGGATCATCAAGATAAGATCAATCTTGTGACTCATTTGGGAAATGCCATGTCCGGATTGCATCATCGTGAAATCGGCACTTTTGGGTATGGACTATTACAGGATGCATGTTGGGTGGAGTTGATCGCCGATGGCACACATGTGTCAGATCCCATGCTTGAGATCATCTTCAAACTAAAAGATCCTGAAAAGATCCTTTTGATTTCCGACACGATCGCTTTGGCTGGCATGCCTGTAGGAGAGTATGACTCACCAATAGGAAAAGTATTCATCAATGAAAAAGGAGAATGCATCAACATCCACAACAGACATAGTGGAAGTACTTTCTCTTTGTTGTCCAATATTCGTCATCTGTATCAGCATCACACGCTTTCACTTCCAACTCTGTTTCAAATGGCCAGTCTAAATCCAGCAAGATTTTTGGGCATCGAAGATCGCGGTGAAATCAGGATCGATCAAAAAGCCGATCTTCTTGTCTTGGATGAAAACCTGCATATTGCAAAAGTCATTAAAAATGGTATCATCAGTCATCAAAACACAGACACACCCATCACAAATAAAAATATACATGAACACTTAAAAGATAAAGAGTTTTTGAATTTTTATTCCGTATAGGTTTGTGGAAGATCATTTTGGTAGTATTGTTTATTAGGACTAGGGAGAAGCAATCATGAAATATTTCATCAAAGCAACATGGATCATTTTTCTTCTTTTGTTTGTAACTGCATGTGAAAAAAACGATCCCAACTCACTCTATTCAAACAGTATCTTTCGTCTTTGTGAAACAAACTGTGATAATGCCGGGAAATTTGATTCTATCATAGATCAAATATCAACTTGGACAAACGATCATGAAATTGTTGGAGCTGAATTTTTGGTCATAGAAAACCAAAAGATACTTGTACATGAAGTATTCGGATGGATGGATAAAGAATCAGATAAAGAAATGCAGAAGAATACGATCTTTCGAATCCGTTCCATGACAAAACCCATGATTGGAACATTGGCATGGATGTTGGTGGAAGAGAATAAACTGAAGCTATCTGATACGGTTGCACAGTTTCTGCCCTCTTTCGATAACGACACTTCACGATCCATCACGATCGATCAGCTTATGACGCATACTACCGGCTTTCAACAACCAGGATTTATCTTTGATTACGATACTTATGACACTTTAAAGGAAGCAGTCGATGACATTGGAAAGCATGGACCTTCCGTTGTTCCAGGAACACAATATATATACAGTGATGCCAATGTAGCGATATTGGGAGCCATCATCTCAGAAATCACCAACATGCCAGTTGAAGATTTTTTGCAGGTTCGTGTCTTGGATCCATTGAACATGAATGATACCTATAGTACTTTGATCGATGAATCAAATATCAAAAACAGGATCAGTTCCACCTACTATCGAAGTAGCAATGATTACATCAAATACTGGGACAGTTCACGTCCTCAGGAGACTCGTTACTTCAGGGCATCTGGAGGATTGTACTCTACTCCTTTGGATTATGCTCACTTCTTGTACATGTGGATGAACGAAGGTGTATATGGCTCAAATCAACTCCTCTCTGCTTCTTCCATAAATAAAGCACTGATGCCTACTGATCATAACATCAGATACGGTTATTTGTGGGAAATCGGGACATACTTTGGACATGGCGGATCGGATGGAACTATTGCATTTGCCATTCCAAGTGAAAATATGATGGTGCTGTATTTTACTCAATCAAGATCAACTCCAACAACAGAAATGATCAAAATAATGACCCTGAAATAGTTTGGT
>CALFEZ010000084.1 GCA_937957895.1 uncultured Erysipelotrichaceae bacterium | reverse complement strand
AGTTTTGCTACCGGGTATACCGAAAACTGAGGGATGACCAGTGCATTGACAGGAACAAGGCCTCCGGCACGGTAGAACATTTCCTGAGCGAACATTTGTGAATGTCCGCTTCCGAACACATGGATCAAACCATCATTGATCAATGTGTTTGCCATTACTTTCGCTCCTGCCATTATTTTCTCTGATTGTGTTTCAAATGTTTCTTCCAACTGTCGTTTTATGATCTCATAAAATTCCAAGTGTTTCATCTTTTCTCCTTTATGTTGAAGGATCAAACTATCCTTTACATGCAGCAAGCCCTATCATGTTTTATCTGATCCTCTTTTGATAAATCGATGATCGTTCACCCCATGGATGCCATCCTATCCCAATACACTCATATCCAAATCTCTCGTAGTAACCTTCGTGATCCGTACAAAGATATAAAAAGTCAAAGGATGTTTTTGCTTTTGCCTCAACTGCTTCGATCAACATCCTGCTCAAGCCTTTTTTGCGATGTCCCTCATCCACATAAAGAGCACAAAGCCATGGATATAGGTCCATGCGACTGATAAAGTCATTGGTGATCAATCCGGCACATCCGATGATCGTTTCATGGTCCATCAGCAAAAACCACTGGGGTAAGACATTTTCGGTTTTCATCATGTGTGAAAGACAATCCTCATACAAAAGCATCGTTCGCTCGGTTGCCCAGATGTTTTGGATATATGATAGTCCTTGCTGGAGATATTCAGGGTGTTCTTTTATTGAAATGATTTTCATGTTGCTCCTGTCTGAGAGAAACTCAGTAAGATTCTTCGTTATCTTGTTTTTGCAGCAACGCGATACCACTGGAAGTCCCGATGCGAGAAGCACCGGCAGCGATCATGGCTTCAAGATCAGCAAATGATTTGACTCCCCCGGCAGCTTTGACCTTGATGCGTCCGTCTGCTACTTTAAAAAGCAGTTTGACATCTTCGATCGTAGCTCCTGCATGAGAAAAACCTGTACTGGTTTTTACAAAGTCTGCATTGGCAAGAGCAACACATTCGGTTGCAAGAATCTTTTGCTTTTCACTTAACAAACAAGTTTCAATGATCACTTTCAGGATATTGTTTCCAACTGCAGTCTTAACGGCTTTAATTTCTTCTATCAAATACTCTTTGTCTTCTTCTATGACTTTTGCGATGTTGATGACCATGTCGATCTCGGTAGCTCCCTGATCGATGGCATCCTTAGCCTCAAATGCTTTTGAGGATATCGAGTTAGCTCCCAGTGGGAATCCAACGACAGCACATACTTTGACAGCACTTCCTTTTAGTTGTTCAACACACAGTCCAACTCGAGAACCATGGACACAAACACTGAAAAACTGATGCTCCTGTGCCTGCTTACAAAGCGTTATGATATCTTGTGATGTAGCAGTGGGTTTTAGATTAGTATGGTCAATATACTGGTTCATTTTCTTCTAGCTCCTTTTGTTTTGCTCGCTCTTTCAATGCATTCTGCGCGACCGTGTGATCTCCCTGATAGTATTCTTTCCCAAACTCTTTGTCTAGGTAAGTCTCATCTCCTTTTCCAAGAATCAAGACAGTGTCATTTTGATTAGCTAGCTGAATCGCTTGACGGATGGCTGTTGCACGATCTGCAATAACGATATAATTAGACTTTTTAATACCCTGTTTTATTTGATCACATATCTCCATGACATCTTCATCGCGTTGATCCTCTTCTGTCAATACGATCATGTCACAGTATACATCAGCGATCTCTCCGAGCACTTTGCGTTTTTTCGTGTCTCTTTTTCCTGCTGATCCAAATACTGTGATGATCCTGCTTTTTTTGTCAGTGATCGATTTCGCATACTCAAAACACTGGATAAATCCATCAGGTGTATGAGCAAAATCGACGATCGTCGTAAAATCGCACGTAGATGGTATGACTTCCATCCTTCCTTCGATCTGAGGAATCGTCACACAATATGGTACCAACTCCTCGATCGAAATCTGTCGTTTCTCACTGACAGCTAT
>CALFEZ010000083.1 GCA_937957895.1 uncultured Erysipelotrichaceae bacterium | reverse complement strand
ATCTCATTGCAAAAGATCTATGAAGCGATCATCAAAGCCGATCACATCATCCAAGAGACGATCATTCAGAACGAAGTCGTTCAAGCCATCAATCCGGCATCCATCAACACGGTTCGGATCGATACCTACAAACCACTTGATGGACCAAGCAGGGTTATGAGTGCATTGATGCGTTTTGGAAGAAAAGGATATGTCGTGGACAATCCAGGAAGTTCAACCGGGTTTTTCATTCCTTTGGATCTCAACACGCATCGTCTAAGAGCACCCGGTCTTCAGATAACGGCTGTCGGAAACAATACCTATACCCATCATCCGGACACTCACATCGCCTTGGATGGCATCGAGATCCCTCACATCGACAAAGTGGTTGCACTGGTCAATCGTGCCTGTGAGCTAAGTGGAGATCGACTTGTAGGATGGGATGTATGCATCGGTGTCGATGGTCCGATCATCATCGAAGGCAATCACAATTATCACATCGTCATGCAAGAGATCGCATATGGTGGTTATCGCAATCATCCGGAATTTGTCAAAGTGCTCAAAGAAGAAAACCTGATATAAAAGTGTATGCTCTGAGGGTAGTGGAACATTATGATATAATGTTTTTATCAAAGAGGGCAGACTTTGAATATTCTAACCGAAAAGTTTAAAGAAGTATCACTATCCATTACTCCGATCTTTTTGAGTGTGCTTTTGATGCACGCTTTTTTGATCGATCTGTCGATGACACAACTCGTGTTGTTTGTGTTTAGCACGATATTGTTATTATTGGGCCTGACCATGTTTTTGATCGGTGTCGATCTTGCCATCATTCCCTTGGGAAGGATCATCGGCCCTTTATTGGCAAAAGGTAACCGACTTTCTTACTTGATCATCTTTGGCTTTATCATCGGTTTTTCGATCTCGTTTGCAGAACCATCTTTGCTGATCACGGCTGGTCAGGTAGCCAACCTGAGCCAACAGGCACTATCTGCAAGTTATCTGATCACGGTCGTATCGATCGGGATCGGTGCCATGGTGGTGGTCGGATTGATACGATTGATGTTTCAATGGCAACTAAAGTACATATTGTTGGTGGGATATGGTGTGATCATGATCTTGTCAGTATTGAGTTCTTCAGAAATGCTGGCAATCGCTTTTGATGCTTCCGCTGTTACGACCGGTATATTGGCAGTTCCTTTTTTGCTATCTGTCTCTTTGGGGATCACTGCTCGCCAAAAAGATGCCAAAGCATCCAATCAACAGAGCTTTGGACTGATCGCCATCGCATCCATTGGTGCGATCATCACCGTGCTTTTGATCAGTGTGGTCTCTGATCCACAGTTGGTTCCAGGTCCCTTTGAACCCATCGAAAGTGGGGCGGGAATAATTGATATACTGAAGTCGGTATTGGGTATGGCATGGGTGGATACGTTTGTGTCCATGGTTCCACTGGTGATGATCTTTTTGATCGTGGTCAAGCTCTTTCACAAAATTTCAAACAAAGCACTCTATGACATGATCTTTGGTTTTGGATATGCATTTGTCGGTTTGTTTTTGTTTTTGCTGAGTATCAATGCCAGTTATCTGTATGTAGGCAATTTCCTGGGATATTCATTGATGAGCGATCACTCATCCTTTTTGATCGTTGTTTTGGGATTTGTGTTTGGAGTGGTGACCATTCTTGCTGAGCCGGCAGTATATGTGCTGACCCATCAGATCGAAGAAGTGACAGCTGGGTCTGTAAAACGATCCTTGATCTTGATCACTTTGGCATTGGGGGTCGGTTTGGCTGTTTCCCTATCGGTGATGCGAATCTTGATACCTTCCATCCAACTGTGGCATTATTTGCTTCCGGGATATGTGATCAGCATCCTGTTGAGTTTTATCGTACCAAGCACTTTTGTCGGTATCGCTTTTGATGCGGGCGGGGTCGCGACCGGTCCGATGACTGCCACCTTCATTTTGGCGTTCATCCATGGGATCGCTCAGGCAAATCCCAATGCCAATATTTTGGTGGATGGATTTGGGATGGTGGCGATGGTGGCACTTATGCCCATTTTGACATTGCAATTATTGGGTTTAAGTTATAAAGTAGTCAGTAAGAGAAGGTGATCGTATGGATATTTCACGCAAATACAATCTGAGCGTCTTTATCGTTCCGTTGGGTCTTGGCAGCAAAGTTTTGTCTTGCATCAAGAAAAACGGAGTCCATGGCGGGACCGTCATCTTGGCATTGGGAAGTTGTTCCAACAAACTGGCTCGGATGCTCCACCTTGACAAAAACCACAAAGAAGTCGTCTTTGTTGCATCCAACCACGAAAAAAGCAAACGGATACTCAAAGCCATATCCGAGACATTCCATTTTGAAAAACCAAACAAAGGCATCTGCTTTTCGATGCCGCTTGATCAGATCTTTGCTTCTAAACAAGCAGAGATCATAGAGAAACAAAGTGATGAAAGAGAGTTGACAACGATGAGTCCATACAAAGCCATCTATGCGATCGTCAATCTGGGAGAAGGAGAGACTGTCATAAAAGAAGCATCCAAAGCCGGTGCCAAAGGAGGTACGATCATCCATGCCCGTGGATCGGGTATCCATGAAACCGCGAAATTATTCGCAGTCGATGTCGAACCGGAAAAAGAGATCGTACTGATCCTTGTCAAAAATGACATCGTTGAGGATGTCTGCCAAAGGATCCTTGATCATACAGACATTCACAAACCGGGTTTTGGCATCATGTTCGTTCAACAAGTGGATCAGACATACGGGTTGATCGACTGATTTTCTACTTGCATTTTCGCTTTGACATAAGGTCTTTGTGTCAAGGCTTTTTTTATGACCATAGCCTATTTTTTTGATATCATCACCATGAAATCTTTGTGCTATACTGTAC
>CALFEZ010000082.1 GCA_937957895.1 uncultured Erysipelotrichaceae bacterium | reverse complement strand
AACTCTCAGGCACCTCCTTTGCTGTTTCAAACCATGATCTACTTCCCCAAAGAACACATTCTTGATACAGCTGCTACCAGACAGATCTTTGATAAGCTGCTCAATGATGAGAAGTTACTTGATGATCCTGCGTATCAACTCTCTCAGGTGGAAGTACAGTTTGATAATGAAGTGAGATTGTTGACGCTGGCAAAAAACACGATCACGCATAAGAACACCATGACGATCGAGCTCACGGCACCAGCCAAGAGCTATGTCAAAGTGTATGATAAAAACCTGAATTACATTGCATTGTCCGATTTGACCACTCGTCGCTTTGACATCGCTTTGTCCAAAGACGACAACATCCTTGGATTTGAAGTGTTCGTCCCATCCAAAAACGATCCCAACAAGATCGTCTTTGGCGGATTTGAGTGGCTCAACATCCAAAACAAAGACTTCGATCCATGGTCGATCGCCAGCACGGTCACTGACATGAACACCGCCATCTATACCCCACAGGAGATCCAACAACTGATGGGCAGAGTGATCGAATCCAACATCCTGATGTTCTATTTCCAACAGGACAGCTATTATCAGATGTACAATCCTGCCAACGGAGAAAACTTCACCATGATGCGCATCGGAAACAACGTAAGTTATGAGCTGAGAAGACCCACCGACAACAATGACACCTTGATCAACACTTTCAATGGTACCGTAGTCTCTGATACATCCATCACCGGAACAACCATCATCTCCTTACAAAACCGGGGTCATCTGTATACCATGAGTGTCGTCATGAGCAAAGATAACTGATAAACAAACGCTGAGCATTTCGCTCAGCGTTTTTTCTTTGTCATCTTTTTACCACGTCTTAAACAAATGCACGATCCGATCCAGATCAGCCTGAGTGACATCATCCGGAGTGTGTTCATAGTCTATCAATGCCAATCCACTTGGTCTGGAAGAAGGTTTGATATCGACCATCAGATTGGGAGTCTGATATGGCAAGCGCATCTCGATGTTCCATATCATGTCCAACCGGATCTCGATCATATCCTGAGGTGTGATGCGAT
>CALFEZ010000081.1 GCA_937957895.1 uncultured Erysipelotrichaceae bacterium | reverse complement strand
ATGATGTTGATACTTGCCGTGATCGTTTTATTTCAGATCATTCAAGTCATCATCACCGGTGCCCTGCGAGGGGCTGGCGATGTGAAGTTCGTTGCTGGACTATCTCTTTTTAGTGTCACGTTGTTAAGGCCAACATTGACTTATATATTTGCTTATTTTCTGGGAATGGGATTGTTGGGTGCTTGGATCTCAGTTTTGATCGATCAAATCGCACGATTGCTGATCACAAGACACCGCTTTTTAGCAGCCAAATGGACCCTTATCAAAGTATAAGTTAAAAAATTGACATGGTAAAACATACACAAATAGGTTATAATAGATACGTTAGAAAAAAGCTTATAGGAGGAAAATATGTCCAAAAAATTTATGACAATGGATGGAAATACAGCTACTTCCCACATCGCTTATGCATTTACTGAAGTTGCTGCTATCTATCCGATAACCCCGTCCTCTTCGATGGCTGAGCTTGTGGATGCATGGGCATCCCAAGGACGAAAGAACATTTTTGATTCCGTCGTCAAAGTTGTCGAAATGCAATCCGAGGCAGGAGCTGCAGGTACAGTCCACGGTGCTTTGCAAGGAGGCACTTTGTCATCGACATTTACGGCATCCCAGGGATTGCTGTTGATGATACCTAATATGTACAAATGGGTCGGAGAGTTGTTGCCGGCCGTTATGCACGTTTCCGCTCGTGCGATCGCTACACGCGCTTTATCGATTTTTGGAGATCATCAAGACATCTATGCTGCTCGTCAGACAGGTGTTACCATGATTGCTTCGCATTCTGTCCAAGAGTGTATGGACCTTGCCGGAGTAGCACATTTAAGTGCTATCAAAGCTTCGGTCCCAATGTTGCACTTCTTTGATGGATTTAGAACTTCTGCAGAAGTACAAAAGATCGAAGTCATCGATTACGAAGACCTCGAAAAACTGATCGATTATGAAGCGTTGGAAAAATTCCGTGAAAGAGCATTGAATCCGCATACAAATCCTGTTACACGCGGTGGTGCAGAAAATGATGATATTTACTTCCAAGGTAGAGAAGCTCAAAATCTTCACTACGATAAAGTAGGTGGTATCGTTGCTGATTACATGAAGAAAATCTCCGAACTTACCGGTCGTCATTATGCACCATTCACATACTATGGTGATCCAGAAGCAACACGTATTATCGTGGCCATGGGTTCAGTGACTGAAACTGCTTCTGAAGTGATTGATGCTTTGAATGCCAATGGCGAAAAAGTAGGTATGATCAAAGTCCACTTGTATCGTCCTTTCAGAGCAGATTTCCTAAAAGAAGTTTTGCCTGCTACTGTTAAAAAGATCGCTGTATTGGATCGAACCAAAGAGATTGGCACACATGACCCGTTGTATATGGATGTCAACCATGCTCTTAAAAACCACAATGAAATCGAACTGATCATTGGTGGTCGCTATGGACTATCAAGCAAAGACACTCAACCGGAAGATGTCAAAGCAGTATTCGATCATCTTAACAGTGACAATCCATTTACCGGATTTACAATCAGCATCGTGGATGATGTGACACATCTTTCATTGCCGGTAGATAAATCATTTGAGATCGAGTC
>CALFEZ010000080.1 GCA_937957895.1 uncultured Erysipelotrichaceae bacterium | reverse complement strand
TTTTGAGTGGATTCGTGGCCTGGCTTGGCTTTGATCAAACTGTTTTACAGTCAATAATGTTTGTTGTTTCGCTGATGGGCATTGGACTGGTGCTGGTTAGCGGAACGGTATGGACCATCAAGATCCTCAAAGGTCAGAAAAATCCACTTGTCGAGCAACTGATCAGAATGGTGGTCATCACGGTCGCATTGATTCCCGGTGGTAGTGCGGTTGTTTTACTGACGCTGTTTGTGGTTCCAATGACCAGTCCTGATTGGTCATTTATGTTTGCTTCTGTCATGTTATTGGTCAATGTAGTATTTATGAGCATGTTATTGTATCATTGCAGGAAAATCCTTGAGGGGAATGACATGTTTGTTTGAACCAGAAAGCGATACGCTTTTTTTTAATCACTAATTAGTGTAAAAATTTCAATAAAATATGCAAATTATTACATTATCTATTTACAATTTTCATGCAATTGATACAATATTTTCGTGATTTATAAAAGGAGAACAACATGACTCAACATCCATTCGATGACTTCAAAATGTATTTGTGTGATAACAAGGTGCTAAAGGAAAGATTGCCATTCCCGGTATATCAGAAATGGCGGATCTCACAAAAGCAAGAACAGGCATTGGATGGAGAGACAGCTGATGCCATCGCGCACGCGATGAAGACGTGGGCACTCGAACGAGGGGCGACTCATTTCGCACACTGGTTTCAACCGATGACAGGCAATACAGCCCAAAAGCATGATGCTTTTTTGGAACCCAGCAGTGATGGAACCCCAATGGCAAGATTCAACGGGAAAGCACTCATCAAAGGTGAAGCGGATGGCTCCAGTTTTCCCAGTGGCGGACTTCGGGCAACCTTTGAAGCACGCGGATATACATACTGGGACATCACTTCTCCGGTATTCATCAGAGACCACGTGCTATGTATCCCATCGGTTTTTGTTTCATACAACGGAGAATCCCTTGATGAAAAAGCTCCATTGCTCAAATCGATCTATGCTTTAAGTCAGCAAGCAACGAAATTATTGCATTTGCTTGGAGAGACCGATATCAAAAGAGTGACTCCTGTACTTGGACAAGAGCAGGAATACTTTCTTGTCGATCAAAAACATTATCAGCAACGTCTTGATCTGAAATTGACGGGTCGCACATTGATCGGACAGGCACCTCCAAAAGGACAAGATTCAGAAGACCATTACTTTGGGTCGATTCCCGATCGTATCATGGATTTCATGCAAGATGTCAACAAAGCATGTTGGAAGCTTGGTATTTTTAGCAAGGTCGAACACAATGAGGTCGCATTCAATCAGTTTGAGATCGTTCCAGTCTATGCTCCGACACATATTGCCATCGATCAAAACCAACTGATCATGGATATCCTCAAAAAGACTGCGAAAAAACATGGGTTGGCTTGTTTGCTTCATGAAAAACCATTTGTAGGAATCAATGGATCTGGGAAACACAATAACTGGTCATTGATGACCAATACCGGATTAAACTGCTTTGATCCGAAAGACTCTCCCAAGGAAAACATTCGATTTTTGTTGTTTGTGGTTGCATTGCTCAAAGGGATCGACCAGCATGCCGTCTTGTTGAGAATGGCTGCTTCTTCTGCGGGGAACGATCATCGTCTTGGAGCCAATGAAGCACCACCGGCCATCATATCCGTTTACTTGGGAGATATGCTGGAGTTCTTGCTCAACGATATCGAACAGGGAACCGTATCTTATAAAAGCAATCAGAAAAAACAAAGCCCACTCAAGAACCTCAATGAAATGCCAACGGAGTTTTCCGATCGCAACCGGACATCGCCATTTGCCTTTACCGGAACGAAGTTCGAGTTTCGCATGGTCGGATCCTCCCGATCTGCTGCCATGTCTCATACAGCGCTTAACACGCTGTTGGCAGACAACCTGAAAGAGATCAACCAACAGCTTGAAACAGTCGATCCTTCAAAGATCGAAGCAAAAGCATTTGAAATCATCAAGCAGACATACAAAGAACACAAACGCATTCTTTTTAGCGGAGATGGGTATTCTCAATATTGGGTAGAAGAAGCTGCGAAAAGGGGACTTGCCAACATCACGTCCTTTACCGAAAGCATCGATAGTCTGATCGATCCGCAAACGATCGCCTTGTTTGAGCGTCATGATGTGCTTACCAAAAGCGAGCTTGTTGCACGCAATGAGATCCTTCATGAACAGTTTGTCAAAGCAGTGCACTTTGAAGCAAAAACTTTACTGGATCTGATCCACAAAGCGATCTTGCCGGCTGTAAGCAAACAACTAAAAGACATCGATGCCATCCAAAGCGTTAGTCAGTATATCGATCATGTTAAAAATCAATTGGTTTTCCACATGGACAAAGCCCATCAAGGATGTCTTGATCTGCAAAACCTGCTGGATGAAAGTAATGCGTTTGGTTCGATCCGTGAAAAAGGTCTTTATATGCACCAAAGGATACGCCCTCAGTTGCAGCTGATTCGAAATCATGCTGATGCCTTGGAAACATGGATGGACAAGACCCATTATCCCATTCCTTCCTATGTCGATTTGCTGTTTGATTTTGATTAATTGAAGGTGAATGATATAATGGATGCAACATCCGAGGTGATATCCAATGACATTGCATCATTCACTGACCATTCGTTTATGGGAAGAAATCAACCAAAAAAACAAACATCAAAAAGAATACCAACAAACAATTTTACATTTTTTAGAAACCATTGACCCGTATATTGATCACTTTGATGAGTTTGAAGAGGGCATCCTCAGACGTTTTTTAGAACCAGATCGAATTATCATTTTTAAGATAAATTGGGTCGATGATGATGGGCAAGTCCAAGTCAATCGCGGATATCGAGTTCAGTTCAATAACGCATTGGGGCCTTATAAAGGTGGGTTGCGTTTTCATCCTACAGTCAATGAATCGATCACGAAGTTCTTGGGGTTTGATCAAACGTTAAAAAATGCATTGACCGAGTTGTTGCTCGGAGGTGCAAAAGGGGGGGCTGACTTTGATCCAAAAGGTCGTTCTGACGGAGAGATCATGCGTTTTTGTCAAGCTTACATCAGGCAGCTGCACCCTTACATCGGACCTGATTGGGATGTCCCTGCCGGAGATATCGGTGTGGGTTATCGTGAGATAGGGTATATGATCGGTGCACTGAAGCAAATGCGACAAGGAATCGATGGAACGTTGACTGGAAAACCAGTGGGTTATGGTGGATCACTCATCAGAAAAGAAGCGACCGGATATGGCTTGTGTTATTTCTTGCAAGCAGCGATGCAACATTATCATGAGACGACATTCAAAAACAAGAAAGTGGTCATTTCCGGATCGGGAAATGTGGCAATATATGCAGCCGAAAAAGCAATCGATCTGGGAGCTATCGTCATTGCCATGAGTGACTCAAGTGGGTATGTGATGGATGAGGATGGTTTGGACATTCAACTGATCAAACAGGTGAAGGAAGTTGAAAGAGGCCGTATCAAGAGATATTGTCATCATTCAGACAAAGCCAGCTATGTGAAAGATCATAAAGAGATTTGGAAGATCCCTTGTGATGTTGCCTTGCCTTGTGCCACTGAAAATGAGATCGATCAACAGTGTGTGCAGGCATTGCATCAAAATGGAGTGCTGATCATCGGTGAAGGATCCAATATGCCACTTACTGACATGGCAATGCAATATGTCAAAGAAAACAACATACTTTTAGCTCCCGGTATCGCTGCCAATGCCGGTGGAGTGGCCGTATCTGCCCTTGAGATGTCTCAAAATGCATCCAAACTCATGTGGGATGCACAACAGGTCGATGATCATTTAAAAAAGATCATGGAACACATTTTTGACACTGTCATAGACACTTGTAAACAGCTTGATCAACCCCAAAATCTTGTGTTGGGCTCGCAATTGGCCGGATACTTGAAAATTGCTGCTGCCATGCGACAACAAGGTGTGATTTGATCATCCAAAAAATCTTGATTGTGCTATAATATGGACAATGTGGAGGTAGCATTATGTCCTTTAAACAGAAATTCAAAGAATTCATCAGTCCAGTGGAAGACGAAGACATGCTAGAGCTCTCTCCGGAGGAGGCGAGTGCTTTGAGCGAGTATGAGAAACCACATAACAAAAACGTCCGAGTTCCTTCTGATACCAAGATGGTCTTGTTTGAGCCACGTTCATTCGATGAAGCTGAAGAAGTTGCGAAACATCTAAAAAGTGGACGCGCTGCCGTAGTAAACCTGCATCGTCTGCCCAAAGAGTTTTCACAGCGTTCCATCGATTTTCTGACCGGAGTGATTTTTGCTTTGGATGGAACGATCCAAAAGATTGGTCACAATGTGATCTTGTGTACTCCCAAAAACATGGGAGTGGCAGGAGAGATCAAATTCGACCATTTCGAGGAGTAGAAGATGGAACAGCAAACACGATTCAGGATCATGAAAAAAGGATATGATCGTTTTGCTGTGGATCAAACGATCGAACAACTCGAAGATCAGTTGCAGCAGATCTCAACCAAGCTGGAAGTTTATCAAAAGCAAGCCGAGCAATCCAAAGAAGACATGGCGGAAATGAAGCACCGTTATACCAATCTGGTGAATGAACTGATTGCCAAAGAACATGCAGCAGATGATATTGCCCGCTTGGCATTGCGTGAAGCAAATGTTATGATAGAGCGTGCAGGTGATCATGCGGACCTTATTTTGAGAGAAGCACTATCGACTGCCAAAAGTTTACTGAGTGAACTGGTGCGCATTGCCAGTGAAGCAAAGGAAAACAAAACCGAACTCAAAGCGAAACTAAATGAGATCTCCCAATTGATCGATGGTTTGGAGTTTCCTCAGGTCAAGAGTTTTGAGTGGGTAAGAAAAGACCAAGACCAAGACAACAACGATAAGTAGTGATGTTAAAGAGAGTCAGCAGAATGGTGTGAGCTGACCATTGCCTTATGGTTGATCCCTTGCGAGTCGTGTCAGTGAATCACAGTAACTGACACCGTTGCCGGCGTTAACGGATGTGAGGGCATAGTTTTACTATGAACTAAGGTGGTACCGCGTCAAACGTCCTTAGAGGACGTTTTTTATTTGAAAGGATACATGAGAGATGGATTACAAAGACACACTTTTAATGCCAAAAACGGAGTTTGAGATGAGGGGGAATCTTAACAAGAAGGAGCCTGATTATCAAAAGCGTTGGGCAGAGAACGATCTTTATGGTCAGATGCAAAACAAACACCAAGACAAACCACTTTTTGTGTTGCATGATGGACCTCCCTATGCAAATGGCAACATCCATATAGGACATGCACTCAACAAGATACTCAAAGACATCGTGGTTCGATCGCACTTTATGGCTGGATATCAAACCCCTTTTACACCGGGTTGGGACACCCATGGGTTACCGATCGAGACCGCACTTGCCAAACAAGGTGTCAATCGCAAACAAATGAGCATCGCTCAGTTTCGAAAAGAGTGTGAAGCATATGCTTTGAAACAAGTCGATTTGCAAAAGGCAGACATGAAAAAGCTTGGTACGATCGCAGATTATGATGATCCATATATCACCCTCAAGCCGGAATACGAAGCTCAACAGATCCGGATCTTTGCCAAAATGGCAACACAGGGTATGATCTACAAAGGTCTAAAACCTGTGTACTGGTCCTATTCATCTGAATCAGCACTGGCAGAGGCAGAGATCGAATATCATGACAAAAAAGACATGTCGATCTATGTTGCTTTTGATGTAGTCGATGGTAGATCGATCTTAGATGCAGGGGATAAGTTTGTGATTTGGACAACGACTCCATGGACGATACCGGCCAATCTGGCCATATCGCTCAATGCGGAGTTTGAGTATGTCAAAGTCAAGACAAACAAAGGCAATTTGATCGTGCTCAAAGAGTTTTCCGATGATTTGATGAAACTCTTTGATTTAGATGACACTTCGGTCATGGCAACCTATCATGGCAAGGATCTAGAATACATCACAACCAAACATCCACTATATCAGGACCGTATCTCATTGGTCGTTTTATCCGATCATGTCAGTGATGATGCCGGTTCGGGATGTGTGCATACCGCACCTGGTCACGGGATGGAAGACTTCATTGTCGGCCAAAAATATGGACTTCCTGCTTTCTGTCCTGTCGATGAACAGGGGAGAATGACTGCAGAGGCAGGTGATTGGTTGGAGGGTCTTCACGTTGATGAAGCCAACAAGGCGATCGTGATCCGATTGGATGAACTGGGTGTGTTGCTGAAACATCATTGGATCACTCACCCCTATCCGCATGACTGGCGTACCAAGAAGCCGGTGATCTACCGAGCAACAACACAGTGGTTCGCATCGATCGAGAAAATCAAGGATATTCTTTTGGATCAAATCAACAGTGTGGAATGGATCCCTTCTTGGGGCCGTCTGCGCATGCATAACATGATCAAAGATCGTGGTGATTGGTGTATCTCACGACAGCGTGCATGGGGAGTTCCGATCCCTATCTTCTATGACGAAGCTGATCAGCCTATATTGGATGAAGTGGTTTTTGAACATGTAGCACGATTGTTTGAAAGACATGGATCAAACATATGGTTTGAAAAAGAAGCAAATGATTTGTTGCCAGAAGGATATGTCCATCCTGGTTCACCCAATGGGCAGTTTAAAAAGGAAACAGACATCATGGATGTCTGGTTCGATTCCGGGTCATCTTTTTCCGGCGGATTGCTTAATAAAAACCACCACTTTCCCGTCGATCTTTATTTGGAAGGATCAGATCAATACCGTGGCTGGTTCAATAGTAGTCTGATCATCTCAACGGCTGTCTACAAAACAGCACCATATAAAAAAGTTCTTTCCCATGGGTTTGTACTGGATGGTAAAGGCGAGAAAATGAGCAAATCACTCGGTAATGTCGTTGATCCCAACAAAGTGACTTCGACCTTGGGGGCTGATATTTTAAGGCTATGGACCGCCAGTGTTGACTATACTTCCGATGTTCGCATCAGTGATGATATCTTGAAGCAGATCGTTGAGAATTATCGCAAGATCCGCAATACATTCCGATTTATTATCGGTAACTTGGATCAAGGCGAATTTGATGAACATGATCTGGTCAAGATCGATCAACTGTCAAAGGTAGATCAATATGTTCTCAAACAAGTCAGTGATGTTTTACAACTATCCAAAAAAGCATACATGGAGTATGACTATAATATTTTCTTGTCAAAAGCAACTGGATTGATGACAAACACATTGAGTGCGTACTATCTTGACTTTGCCAAAGACATCCTTTACATCGAAAAGAAAGACAGTTTGCGTCGACGTCAGGTGCAGACAGTGCTCTATCATTCTTTGGATGGACTGATCAAGGCTTTCGCCCCTATTTTGGTGCATACGGCAGAGGAGCTGTGGGATCATTTCAAACCAAATAGTGATTCCGTTCATCTTCAAACTTTTAGTGAAAAGCTTTATGTTCCATTTACATCCCAAGACAAACAAGCATGGAAATGGCTTTTCGAGTTTAGGGAAGATGTTTTTAAAGCTCTAGAAAATGCACGTGCTCAAAAAATCATCGGGAAGTCATTGGAAGCACGAGTATTGATCCATGTCGATGATGAGCAAAAAACACTTTTGGATCATTATGTTGGGCTGGATCAGTTAGCCCAATGGCTGATCGTTTCTGAAGCAAAACTTACTGATCATACCTTAGAAACGTTTGATGTGTGTCAAGTTGCTATCGAAGCGGCAGAAGGACACAGTTGCCCAAGATGCTGGAATATCACACCTTCAAAACGTGATGATCATTTGTGTGACCGTTGTCATGAGGTATTACAACCATAAAGCAAGGAGATCTGAAATCAGATCTCTTTTTTTTTGGTTGTTGACATCAAAGATCATGATTGTTTTCCTTTGATCAGCAAAGAATACCCATCATCGAAGCAAAGTAATTCATTACGTTTTTTACTTCGAAGTTTTAGAACATCATCTTTGAAAAAGGCACTCAAACAATAGAAATTGATACTTGAAATATAACTAAATAGTAGTACGATAAATACGAAGATA
>CALFEZ010000079.1 GCA_937957895.1 uncultured Erysipelotrichaceae bacterium | reverse complement strand
GGATGGTGATCAAGCCAGAATCAGTTCACCATATTTGCATCCAGACATTAAAAAAGTGCTTTGGACACCAACTGCTGCCTATGTCGAACCCTATGCTGTAGCAGAGGCACTGGCAGAAAATGCGATCGATAATGGAGTGACATTCCTACTATCGGCAGAAGTACTCGATATTGTAGTGGACGATGGAAAAGTCAAAGAAATCATCACAGAAAAAGGAATCATAAAGACTGACTGCGTGATCAATGCAGCGGGAGTATATGCTGATCACATAGCCAAAATGGCTGGGGATTGTTTCTATACGATCCATCCACGAAGAGGAACACTTGTCCTTTTCGATAAAAGCAAAAAAGGGATCAACGAACGATTTATCGGGACACCACCAAAAAACTTCACAAAAGGGGGAGGTCCCATGCAAACTCCTGAAGGAAATCCAATATGGGGACCTTCTGCAGTCGAAGTACAAGACAAAGAAAATGTGGATGTCGATCAACAGGATATCGATTTCATATTAGAGAAGGCACTCCATTTGATCACGGGAATCGATAAGACGAATATCATTGCATACTTCAGTGGTGTTCGTGCATGCACATATACAGAGGACTTTGTCATTGAAGCATCTGATATCGTAGATGGATTCATCCATGTAGCGGGAATACAGTCTCCCGGTCTTGCAGGTGCACCTGCCATAGCCGAACGTGTATGTCAAATTTATCTTTCCTTAAACCCAAACACCAAAACAAAAGCAGATCATAATCCATATCGAAAAACCAGAAAACACTTTCGTGATTGTTCATGGACTGAAAAGGATGAATTGATAAAAACAAATCCCAAATATGCTCATATCATATGTCGATGTGAGACTGTCAGTGAAGCAGAAATCATAGAAGCAATACATGGAAAATTACCAGCAACGACTCTGGATGCAATAAAAAGAAGAACAAGATCCGGCATGGGCAGATGTCAAGGTGGATTTTGTGGGCCCAGGTTGGTTGAGATCTTATCGAGGGAACTCAAAATCGAACCGACAGCCGTAACACAAAAAGGCAAGGGATCGGAAGTCGTGTTAAGAAAATCTCGCTAGTAGATTTGATGTAGGAAGTTGAAGGAGGTACTTATGAGAGTATTGGACATGGATCTTGTCGTTATCGGTGGCGGTCCGGCAGGTATGGCAGCTGCAAAACAAGCAAAAGAAGAAGGGATCGAGAAAGTGATCATTCTTGAAAGAGACTGTGAACTTGGAGGAATCCTTCAACAATGCATACACGATGGTTTTGGTTTGATCGATTTTAAAGAAAGGTTGACCGGAGTCCAGTATGCTCAGCGATATATCGATCTTGTCGAGCAATCAGGGATCACTGTCATGCTTAATACCATGGTGCTTGACATCAATTCAAACAAGCAAGTCATGGCATCGAGTGAAAGCGACGGGTTGATCCAGATCAATGCGAAAGCGATCATCTTGGCTATGGGGTGTAGGGAAAAAACAAGACCACAGGTATACATTCATGGTGCACGTCCAGCAGGAGTGTACACCGCAGGTGTTGTTCAAAGATATATCAACATGGAAGGACTCATCCCCGGAGATAAAGCTGTTATTCTAGGCTCTGGTGATATTGGTCTGATCATGGCGAGAAGAATGACTTTTGAGGGCATAAAAGTAATCGGTGTGTACGAGATCATGGATACTCCGGGTGGTTTGACTCGCAATGTGGAACAGTGTCTGAGAGATTATGGCATCCCGCTTCATCTATCGACCACTGTTACGAAAATCCATGGTAATAAAAGGGTGGAGGGAGTCACCATAGCCAAAGTTGACTCATCATTCAAACCAATCAAAGACACGGAAGAGTTTTTCGCATGTGATATGCTCGTATTATCTGTAGGGTTGATACCCGAAAATGAGTTGACGAGAAATGCAGGAATAGAAATAGACAACATGACAAAGGGACCGATCGTAGATGAGAACATGATGACATCGATTCCCGGGATTTTCGCAGCCGGGAATGTCGTAGCTGTGTTTGATTTGGTCGATTATGTATCACAAACAGGCATTCGTGCGGCAAAAGGAGCAGCAAAATATCTAAGTGGCATGCTAGACCTTAGTCAAAGCTATGTGCCGATCCAATCAGGAGAAAATGTTTCAGTGATCATTCCTCAAAAGATCAGAACATCCAATATGGATCTCAAAGAAGATTTCTATGTAAGAGTCAAACAAGAAAGCAAAAAGACACGATTTATGGTTGGAAGCAACGATGACACGTACTCCATAAAAAGGTTCAACATAGTAAAACCACCGGAGATGGTCCATGTCTCTTTGAAAAAAGAAGAGCTGGTCAACATCGCTCATGGGGATATACATTTCCATATGAGAAAGGACGTAAAATGATATGGAAAAAGCATCATATACATGCATTGTCTGTCCACTAAGTTGCAAAGGGACACTTACCCTAGATCAAGATGGATATGCAACGGAAGGATATCTATGCAAAAAAGGGACCGAATATGCCATCAACGAATATACAAATCCCAAACGAATGCTGACGACAACGGTAAAGATCAACCATGGCATGTATCCGAATCTGCCGGTCGTAAGCAATAAGGAAATAGAGAAATCGATGATGTTCACATGCCTTGAGTTGTTACACCATTTGCAGGTGGAGGCACCGGTCAAAGCCGGAGACATCATTGCGAAAGACATATGTGGTACCGGAGTGGATATCATTGCCGGAAGAAACATGAAAAGGAAAACATAAGGAGAAACCATGCAAGAGAGATATCGAAAGTTCATTGAAATCATCATAAGAGAATTACCAACCGTAGAAGTACTCGAACGCGAAGAGGATCGTCTTGTTTATGCGCATGGATGCTATCCTGTAGAATACAAATGGATCCTTCAAGGAAAGTACAAATACTTGCCATCAGCGATACTGATACCCAACGATACAAGTGAGCTGAGCCAAATCATGAAGCTGGCCAACAAGTTTGAGGTTGGAATCATTCCATTTGGGGGTGGCTCCGGTATTGTTGGAGGCAGCATTCCGGAAAATCAAGAAGTCATGATCGACATGAAAAGATTCCAGGAATTCTCCATCAATCCAATCAACCTGACAGCAACAGGTGGAGCCGGTATCACGGGAGCTGACTTTGAAAACATGTTAAATGAAAGAGGTTATACATGCGGTCATTATCCACAATCATTTCAAAGTGCCGTGATCGGCGGAATGGTTGCAACAAGAGCCATCGGGACCTTTTCAACGAAATACGGGAAGATGGACGATATGATCAACTCACTGGAAGTTGTTTTACCAACAGGTGAGATCGTCAACACTCCTGATGCACCGAAACGTTCATCCGGACCTGAACTCAAAGAACTCTTTTTGGGAAGTGAAGGAGTGTATGGCATCGTTACAAAAGCAGAGATGTACATTTATCCAATCGCCGAAAAAAGAGCATTTGAAACATACACCTTCCCAAATACGGAAAGTGGCATCGAGGCAATAAGGAGTTTCATCCAAAAGGGAATCAAACCACCTGTCATTCGACTATATGATGAAGTCGAAGCAGAACACAAGATCCACAAATATGGATTTGAGAAAGATTATGCACTTCTGATTTTGGGATTTGAAGGATTAAAAGAAATGGTTGATTTAGAGCGAAAGATCGTACATGAAACGTGTATTGCCTTTGGAGCAAGATACAAAGGAGAAAAGGCAGCCAAAGAATGGTTTGAAACAAGGTTCAGCACCAAAAAAATGCTCGATTACGATGTGCTTCGCGGAGGAACATCCGATGCGGTCGAAGTTGCGGCTCCTTGGGATAAGATCATCCAGGTGTGGTCAGAAATGAGAAAAGCACTGGAACCTTTGTGTGATGTCGTGGATTGTCATTTTTCGCATGTGTATCACTCAGGCTCGAGTGTCTATGTCATCTTCCATGCAAAAACCGGAGGAGATGATATTGAAGGTGAAAGACGTTATCAGGAATGTTTGAAAGTGGCGATCGAGGCTAGTATCGCAAATGGCGGTAATGTATCCCATCACCATGGTACAGGTAAAGCCAAAGCTTCATACATGCCTCTCGAGTATGGCGAGGAAGGTCCTGAAGTGATGAAAAAGATAAAGAAAGCGTTAGATCCTAAAGGGATTTTGAACAAGGGGGTTCTTGGTTTATGAGCAACTTTACAATGCAAGACTATGAAATGAAACTGGACAAACAAGTGTTGCATATGGAGCAAGGATTGAGTTATTGCCCAGAGTTTCGTGCTACCAAAATGATGCATGATTACCCATCAAGGAAGGTACAGTTAGCACGTGCGGTCTATAAAAACGAATTACAGGCAAACAACTACATATCCAAGATTCTTTTCAAATCGATCCTTTCAAGACAAGGAGAACGTTGGCAGAATTTTGGAGAATCACCGGAGGATTTTACGGATGTCATGATCCTTTCGAGACAGATGATGGTTGAAAAAGGGTGCAGTAAAGAACTGATAGAAGGATTTTTAAAGATGTTAGAACAACATCAGGGTCATCTATACGAGGTAGAAGAAGAACTTGACACCGCATGGAACAGATTCATGCCTGTATCTTCCGAATCAAAAACCTACTTGATGCTCGATGATGCTACCTACAAGCATGTCAGTCATTCAGCTCGAAGTGTCGGTGAGTTCTTCAAAAGAAAGAACATATCGTTCTACCCTGAAATAAAAGCAACATTTCTTGGTTGGGAATATTTTGTGTATGGTCTAGTCGATCAGGGGACAGAACATTTGAGAAAGCTTATTGAATATCTTAAAAACAAAGATATCGATACGATCATCACATTGACCGGTCAAGCGCAATATGTCCTGGATGTGTTTGTACGAAAACTAGGATTGGATCATGATATCAAAGTCATTAGCATACTTGATCAGATTGAAAGACTTGAAGTAGAAGAAAAAGTATATTTGTATGCCGGAAGCTTTTACACGAGATTTTTACGCAAGGAAAACACGATCAATGACTTAGTGATCAACCTAACCGAAGAGCGGATCAAAAACTGTGCAGAGTTTACACCACTATTGAATGCCGATCGCAGAATAAACCAAGTAACGATATGGCAAAAACCACTTTCCGCTGAATATGCGATCTTGGGTATCGAACCATCAGTATTGGAGCAAATAAAGTCTGATGCAATCAGTGATATCAAAAAAGGAACGCAAGATCGGATCATCGCATTTGAACCGTTTGCATATGAAACATTGCAACGACATAAAGAAGTGGGGAAGGTCTCTTACTATCTGGAGTTGATAGTGTAGCATGTAAGCCTTCTTCTGATTCGTTCTGTTTTTTGATTGATTCATGTTCAATGTTTTTAGCTGAAGATATGAATGTTTTTTACTCATTCAAACCTGCAACTTCCAAGAAAAATCGCATAATCTTGCTAATTGATATATAATCATATGTAATATAATATGGCATGGAGGTTGATATGATATATCTTGAAAGACGCAAAGAAATCCTGGAAACCATCATGAAAAATGGTTCTGTTCAGGTGAGTGAGTTGGCACATAAGTACAATGTCGGTGAAGTGACGATTCGGCGTGATTTGAAGTACCTTACACAAAACTACAATGTCAAGTTGACGTATGGTGGAGCGATCGCAGCGGATAATCAAATCTACAAAAGCATCATGGAGATCGAGCTTTCCAAAAAGAGAACTCAAAATCTTGAAGCAAAAAGGATCATCGCAAAAAAAGCCGCGGCACTGATCGAAGAAGGAGATACCATTGCACTGAATGCAGGGAGTACGGTTGAGCTCATCCTTGACTATATCGACAACTTCCAATCGATCAACCTTATCACTCTTTCATTGAATATCGCCATCAAAGCTTCCACAAAGCCATTTATCAATGTCTATATGCCAGGCGGGAAACTTCGGAGTTTATCAGGATCTTTTTATGGATCTGACGCTGAAGCCTTTTTAGAAAAGTTCAGTGTTGATAAGTTGTTTTATGGTGTAGTTGCTGTTTGCGTCAAAAGCGGTGTGACACACCCTTTGATCGATGAAGTGAATGTCAATCGTGTGCTGACGCAGATCAGTAGGAAAATATACCTTGTGACGGACAGTTCAAAATTCGATAAGATTTCATTGGTGAAAATGACGGATATTGATACGTTTGATGCTTTTATCGTGGACGATGATTTTCCTGAAGTGTACAGAAATGTCGCTAAAATGCACAACATCGAAGTGATCTGATCGTGCATGTTTTCGTTTGTTTCAGTTAACCATTGGTGTATGGAATCAATACTTTAGACAACGATTTCAGTTGATGAAATTGAACGACAGCAAAGATATCAGGCAAGGAGGTTATTTTGAACACAAGAAGATACAAGTTGTTGAGTGATTTTCAGAAGGTTTACGAGTTCCTTCAACAACAATACGACATGCATCATCTAAACAGCTATTTTCTCCCTCAGTTTTTTGAATATGCCCAAACACATCCGTTGTTTTCTCACTATCAGGCTCATCGCATGCAGATCATCGAGCAAGACGATCGTATCGTTGGTTTTGTCGGGTATGAGATGAAACCGGGTGAAGCATATCTGGTACACGACAAAGATCATTCTTCTTTGTTGCCGATGATGCTGAAGTTGGCAGAAGAAGAGATATCGATCGTCAAAGACGGTCAAAGGGTCTTGTATGTGTGGGTGGTCGATCATGAGAAAGAAAAGATAGAATTGCTCAATGAAAGTGGATATGCTCTTATCGATGACGAAGACATCACTATCTTCGATTACGAGCAGCCTTTCGTTGAAAGTATTCTACCCGAAGGGTTTAGTGCCATTTCGCTTGAAGAGGAAAATGATCTAATCAAAATCAATGAATGTCTTTGGAAAGGGTTCGATCATGAAGGAGAACCCGATGATGATCTGGATGGCCGATGGATCATGCAATCCGGACCTCACTTTGACAAGCATCTGACGACGATCATCAAAGCTCCTAACGGTGATTATGCATGTTATGCCGGTATGTGGGTAGATACCCACAACCACTACGCCTACCTTGAACCACTGGCAACCATGCCTGCATATCGAAAACTTGGGTTGGCTACTTGTGCCTTGTCTGAAGGCATCAAAAAAACCAAAGCATACGGGGCGACATACTGCTTTGGGGGTAGTGTCGGTTACTATGAAAAGATCGGGTTCAAGACCATTGCTAAAAGACAGGTGTACAAGAAAGTTTTCTAAGACTTCAGTTGAATGAAGTCTTTTTCTTATCCATTAAGCTGCCAAGTTGTGTGTCATCTAAGACAAACACTTCCATTCTTGTTAAGATGTAGATACACAGAGGTCAAAAGGAGGTCGGATCATGAGTGAACGTTTCGCACCCGAAGTGATCGTCGAGATCAAATCCAGAACGATCAAAGTACCCAAAGAAATCGAAAACTGCACAGGCATCCTGGTCATGGGTAAACTGATCAAGTCACTGCTTTATTCTACCGATGTATCGATCATTGCCAACCACAATGCCGATGCCATCATTGCCGTGTATCCATTTACTCCGCAGCTCTATATCAATGATGCGATCTTGGATGTCGCTTCGGTACCGGTGTTTGTCGGTGTTGGAGGCGGAGCGACCAGAGGACTTCGTTCGGCCAACATCGCATTGCAGGCAGAACTGCATGGAGCATACGGAGTCGTCGTCAATGCCCCGATGGACAATGAAAACATCCAGCTGATCCGCTCACGGGTCGATATCCCGATCGTTGCCACGATTATTTCAAAATACGATGACTACCATGGCAAGATCAAAGCAGGAGCCAAGATCCTCAACATCTCCGGTGGGGCGGAAACAGCCGATTTAGTCAAACTTATCCGAAAAGACT
>CALFEZ010000078.1 GCA_937957895.1 uncultured Erysipelotrichaceae bacterium | reverse complement strand
CGTTTTTGATGTAGTGCATATGCAATCACCATAAACAGCGGAAACACGATGCCGATATCCAATGCAAAAGTTGGTTCGGTAGTATTGACATCGATGAACGCCGAGTAATCCCCTGAAAAGAAAGTGGGGATGATCAGCGTCAGCCAAACCAGAGCAGATAAACCTGCGATGATCAAAAAAATCACCGTAGAGACGTTCTTTGTCTGGGTGATGATCCATGATCTTGATGTCTTGATCAGCAGACCCAATGCATTTGCAAATGCAAATCCCGATACCGCAAAAAGCACCGTATACAGTAAAAAATACGGATTGAAAGCAGCACCAAATGCCAGACTGATCGAATAATAGAATGCGATCATCAAACCACCGCAAAGGATCATCAGACTTTTTGATGATTTCTTTGATACATAGGAAGAAACAAGAAGCAGCGGAACCACGATGATCATGATCGTCAGATCTGCTCCCATATATGATGTAGCTCTAAGTATTGAATGGTTGGCATATGTCCCGCGATTGAGAAGTTCCACCTGATGACCATCCAGTGCCGTAACAAACCGAGTGGTACCTTCCCCTTGAAAAAACAAACCCAATGCAGCTGTTATCACCAGCAACAAACACACAAGCATGACCAAGCGAAATAGGTTTTTTATTGAGAGCATAGATCCTCCATATATGTTTCGTTTAACGTGTGCCCATGGATACTAACACTTATCATTTACAAAAATGATTATACCATTAAAAAATGGTCTTTCGGCCATCTGTGTCATGAACTTCATCCCTGCACCATCCATTCAGTATGAAGTTGCTTCCTTCTTGGTAAAGGTGAATCATGCTGGGATTCTCATGAGGTAACTTACTTATGATGCATACTGATTCATTCAAAACTACTAAGTCATCAATCTCTCAAACAACCAATCGGGATAACTTTTACACCATCTTTTCTACTGTATGCCATTTCACCACCAGTGATAATCATCAGTATGTCGGGTTCCTTTATTTTATGTACTGGTCTAGAGTCATTTGCTGTTCGAATGAGATTAACAACTTCTAGCAAGTGCTTTGCAGCATCTTCTATTTGTTTAGCTCCTAACTTGAACTCAATCAAGGCATACCTACCATCATTCAAATGCAATACTGCATCGATTTCAAGATTCATTCGATCCCTATAGTACGATAGATGTCCGCCAAGTGATGAAGCATAAACCTTCAAATCTCTTATACATAGATTCTCAAACAAAAACCCAAAAGTTTCAAAATCTTGAGTTAGCATTTGTGGTGATAAGCCCATCGCAGTCACAGCAACTGATGGATCGATAAACATTTTTTTATTTGAACTTCTGATTGATGTTTTGGATCGTATGTTTGGATTCCAAGCAGGTATGTCTTCGATCACATACAACTTGTTTAAGGCATTAATATACTCATAGAAAGCTGATTCAGATAAGTTTGTGTTTGCATTTACATCATCAATGATAGTCTTATTTGATGTGATTGTCCCAATATTGCGTGCATATGATTTCAGCAAATTTTGAACTTTTGTTGGATCTCTTTGCTTTCCATCTACAGTAGATATGTCACTGTGCACAATGTTATCAATATAGGATTTTGCGACAAGAAGTTTTGCAGCGTCTGTTTTCTTGCTTAAACTTGAAGGCCACCCTCCTCTGCACATTGCAAAAATTAATCCTTCTAACGTCAAATCGGATTTAGTTCCATCAATTTTGTAATATTTATCATTGAATAAACTTGCTAAAGAAATTGTTCCATTCGACTCCAGTGATTCGAATAGGCTCATTGTATACATTTTCAAACGAGCGATTCTTCCTGTCCCAGTGTGCATGATTTTAGACTCATCAACAGCCATGGATCCGGTAAGTATGTACAGACCTGTTCCAACTCTATGATCACTCGAATGTCTTACAGCATCCCATATAACAGGAGCCGTTTGCCATTCGGAAATAGCTCGAGGATTTTCACCTTCCAGGAGCAGGTAAGGATTCAGTTCGGCAATTCTCTTATAGGTGCTTTGCGGTAATGGTTGCTGCAATGC
>CALFEZ010000077.1 GCA_937957895.1 uncultured Erysipelotrichaceae bacterium | reverse complement strand
AATGTTGTATCGTTGAAATGGATCATCTTTGATCTTGACTTTGATCAAATGATCGGGATGTTGTTGATAGTATGGTACTTGCTTAAGCCACTTAAAAATAAAACCAGCAACATCATTCTCCTGATATGTTCCAACAACACTGGGAATATTGACCAATCGTGTGGTCAATCGTATCAACTCACTTTGTTTATCCATTGTTCACCTTAAGTTTATTATAATGGATAGTATTGTCAGGTCAATGCCAGTTTGAACACGAAAAAAGGATCTTGCGATCCTCTTTTCTGGGATGATGGGTTGCTCAGCCACGATAGAATATTTGAACCCAATGGTATCTTCCGTCAGCACATCTGACGATCGCAACACTGATTTCTTCGTATTTTGTGCTCAAAATGTTTGCTCTATGACCATCGGAGTTCATCCATGCATCAAACACACTTTGTGGATTTCTAAATCCGCGTGCCAGATTCTCACCTACACTGCGATATCTGAAATCCGGACCGAACACCGTAAAGAAACGGGATCCGTCAGGACGTGTGTGTGAGAAATGAGTGATGATTTCTGTAGCGCGTTGGATCGCTCCAGCATCAAGACTGCTTTTATAAGAAAGAGTATTGAGACCCGCATTTTTCCTGGCTTCATTGGTCAAACGAACGATTTCTGCTTGCCATTCCGCAAACTCAGACTTTACGGAAGAACTTACTGTTGTTTTAGGTTCTTCTTTGGGTTGTTCGGTTTGGGTAACAGGTTCTGACTTGACACTTTCAGGTTCTGAACTCTCTTTTGTCTCTTCCTTAGGAGCTTCTGCTTGCTTTGGCTCTGTTTTTGTTGCAGTAGGAGTTGATGTTTGTTTTGGTTGTGTGACAGTTTTTGTGACTGGTTCTTCTTTAGCTTCTTCTTCAAGATCTTCGTCTAAAGAAACCGGTCTGTAGTCTTCTTCAAGCCCTGCCATTTTTCTGATCGTATAGCCAACAACGAACATTTGTGTTTCATTCAAATCAAACTCGATCTCTTCTTGAGATTCAAACAAAACTCGTTGATCATTAATAGGTTGGTCCATCTCTTGTGGTTGTGGGTTAAGTACACTTAGTACACTAAAGATAAGTAGTGAAACAGTAAGTGCAATAAAATTATGTTTAAACATAGTTTTACTCCTACCCACTGTTCTTCAATGAAAAAGAACAGTCTCTTTGGGAACTGGCTACCTTCTTGGCGAAGGCCCTATAGCTTTGCGTCCCACGCTCACGCGTGGTTTGCCTTTATCAGTAAATTGTTCTTACCTGATAAGAAGATCGAATTGTCCTAAAAGAATAAAAAGAACACAATCTTTGGTAACTGGCTGTCTTCATATGAAGACCCTATAGCTTTGCGTCCCATGCTCACACATGGTTTGCCTTTATCAGTAATAAGTTCTTTACTGGATAATCAATTCATTCAATTGTAAAGGGTTATAAGGCAGTGCCTTATAACCCTCTTATACCATAATCAGACTAATAAATCAACTATTATTTTAAAATTCGTTCTCTTCTTTTCTTGTCATGCCCAATAATACAAGACCCAAGACAAACATGATCAATGGCCATCCGGCAGATCTGGTAGAATCACTGGTATCAGGAAGTACTTCCCCCCAGTCAGCATAGACTGTAACATCCATTGCTGGCATCGAGTCAAATTGATCAAACTCATCTTCAAGATCAGGATCGGCGAACCATCCAAGGAATACCCAACCTTCCATTACTGGAACTGGAGGAGTAATGCTGTCACCAAATACGAAGGTAACATTATCAAATTCCACTCCAGGCATGTTGGTTACATAAACCAAGGTGAACTCTATCATTTCAAAGTTAGCTGTTAAATTGACATCACGAGCTGGCATATCGAATGTGAATTCAGCATCGGTGCTTACAACAGCATCTTCGTCATCATCATCAGTCCAGCTGACAAATCTCCAACCAGTCTCTGGTGTTGCCGTCAAAGTGACTTCATCATCATAGTTGTAGACTCCGGCACCTGTTACAGCACCACTTCCTACTGGGACAACAGATAGAATGACATCATAGTCGATCATCACGAAGTTAGCAGTGTAGTTGACATCTTTGGCTGGCATATCGAATGTGAAGCTTGCCAATGTGCTGACTACTGCATCATCGTCATCATCATCGGTCCAGTTGACAAATGCCCAACCGGTTGCCGGTGTGGCGATGATCGTGACTTCATCTTCATAGTTGTATACACCATCTCCAGATACAGAACCTGCTCCGGAAGGTTGTACACTCAAGGTGACATCGTAGTCGATCGCTACAAAGTTAGCATAATAGGTTGCAGCAACATTGAGTCCACCCACTTTTTGTGGAACAAACAATGGATTGCTTCCAACTGGATCATCTGATGCATCAGTCCACCCAACGAATGCAAATCCAGTGTTAGGGGTTGCTGTAGAACCTAAAGCAATACCAGTAGCAGGGGCTAACGATTCAGATGTTGGATCGACAGATCCGCCTGCTCTTGCCACGTAGTTGATCGTGACATTTGGATTTTCTGCAAAGTTGGCATAGTAAGTA
>CALFEZ010000076.1 GCA_937957895.1 uncultured Erysipelotrichaceae bacterium | reverse complement strand
GATCCTAAAAACATCATATTGGATGTGTTGACCACCAAAAGTGAAAAGCATAGAAATACACTCAGTGAAAGACGAAAATTGGTGTTGACGGTGGATGGTGTCCATCTGAATGATAAAGGAGCGTTGCTTCTGGCAAGATCGTTGATGCCACTTCTATCCATGATCGACAAGTAACAAACCAATGTCGTAGGAGAAACACATGGGGTACTATAAAGATCTGACAAAAACATCATTGGATGATTATCGAAACATGCTGCTTGATAATTACCTGATTCCAAGCTTTCGAGTATTGCTAAAGGAAATCGATCAAACGATCCATATCTTCAAAAGTCACGGCATCACGAACATGGAAGAGTTAAGACGCATGTTAAAAAACAAAAAGCAGGATGCCATCGTTTCTAAGAAAACAGGCATCTCAGAGCAATATCTTGCCGTGTTGCGGCGTGAACTAAACAGCCATATCCCGCCAGAAAGAGAGCTGAAAGAGTACCGTACCATATCACAAACAACCAAAAACAAACTGCATAACATGGACATCAAGACTTCCAAAGATCTGTACGATCATTTCGCAATGGTCAACGATGTTGAAGCCTTGCAGAAACAGTTGGATGAAACACGATCTTGCATCCTCCACTTAGGAAAGCTGGCGGATGTGTCCAGATTGAGATATGTCAGTGCACTGTTTGCTACGGCACTTGTTTTGACACCATATGACACCGTAAAAAAGATCCGCTTGGCAGATACGGAAGTTCTGCATCGTCATATCGTTCAAGCCAACAAAAAGCACGACTTATACAAAGGAAATCTGGGAATCAATGATGTAAGGTTTCTGATCCAGGATACGGCAAGTGTCATCAGTGATATCGAGTTTATCGACTGAGCTTGTTTTATCATCAAATATCATCAAAAAATCATTGAGGTACAAGGGTATGATCACATGGATCATCCAGGAACTTGTACGTAAAATGATTGCATTTGACACTCAGAGTGATATAATCATAAGGCACAGGTCTCGTTAGCTCAGCTGGCAGAGCAACTGACTCTTAATCAGTGGGTCGTGGGTTCGAATCCCTCACGGGACACCAACATGATAAAATAACGATCCTGAGAAATCAGGATCGTTTTTTCATGGTTTTTGATGGATGTGGATCGTTTGGATGTTGCTTTTTAGAATGAGATGGCGTATCCAGGGAGTATACAGCAAGATCGACTTGAGTTGTTTGGTAAAGATCTTGAACATCAGTGACAAAGACAGTCGCATGTATGTTTTGTACGGGTTTTGATAACGGATGGCTTTACTGGCAAGTAGGGCACTGTCGATGGCATAACTGATGCCTTCAAGGGAACTGGGTGAGATCCATCCGGCAGCTTCTCCGATCAAAAGCACATTCTTTTTCCCATGGACAAGCTCTCGTATGCTTTTGGGACTATTGACCAAACATGCTTCGGTGTGTTCCGGTTTTGAAAGAGCATATCCAAAAGCATGCAAACGTTCTTTGGCATTTTCAAACCGTTGGTGAGACTCATCCAGCGGCAAGGCGATCCCATAGGTGAAGACATCGTCTTTGACACTGGCCCATCCGTAACTGTCGGTGATCATCGGATCAAAAAAACATGCCAGTTCCGGCAGGATGGTCTGAGGCAAAAAAGTCTGCTGGATCGCAAGGTATTGTCGAATCTTGCGGGTACTGATGGCTTTTCTGACCAATGAACCGGCTCCGTCAGCGCCTATCAAGATATCACAACTGACGGCATGATCCATGTTGTCTTTTCGATAGTGCACGATTATGGGATTGCTTTGGATATCCACGGATGTGACCACCGTTTGATCTTCGACTTGAACATGGTTGGGTATCATCGAGGCTAACCAGCAATCAAAACGATGTCGATGGACATTGAGATAAAAGCGCTGATAGTGTCTGGTAAGTTTTTTGGGGATATCGATGGTTTTGACCGAAAAGATCTGAGGGCTGGCCATGACTGAAAGTGGAATGCTTAGTTGCAGGCTGGCCAAAGATTTCTGGGCATCCGGAGATAACAATCCTCCGCATGGTTTTTGAAAGCTTGGCAATGTCCCATCCAGTCGCTTTTTATCCAAAAGCAGTATGTTTTTGTCTTTGGGACATTGCATGGCAAAGACTGAACCTGCAACCCCACCACCGACGATCAATATATCCACATGTTTCATGATAAAACTCCGTTCTCAACCATTATAAGCAATCTTAAAGCCGTTGGGTAGAGGATGTTCAACAAGTTTTAACTATGATACACTAAACACGAAATCATCCTCGAGGTACCTATCATGAATCCATGGACGATCATTTCCACCACCAAGGATGTCATGGCACTGATCGACAAGATCCACGCTGTGCATCAGCACGACAAAGACATCATCCAACAGCTTTTGGTGAATATCCTTTACAATCGTAACGTCTACACTCCCGATCATCACGTGCCATATCATGCTGTCAAAAAAGCAAAAGATGGGTATGCTGTTACCCATCTACATTATTTTTTCACGATCCTTGATACGGATCGTAACAACCTCACTCAAGCACTTGGTAAGATAGAACGCTCAGAAGATGTATGTTTGATCCTTGAAACGATGATCGACATCAACAACGACCATTATGATCGCCTTATCAACATCAAAGAAACAACCTTTGAAACAGCAAACGACATGAGCCAAGCACTCAAACATGAGATCGACGGATATCGCTATGTGATGTCACGATTGGCATTGCGTTTGATCGCACGCTATGATCTAAAGCGACTGGTCAAACACAAACCGGCATTGCAAACCATCATCCGACGATTTGAAAAACAACAACCACAAACAGCAACATCATGTGTTGCTGTTTGGTCGTGTCAAAAAGACAGATTATCTGGGACGTTTGAACTTGTAGATGTCTCCGACGTTGTAGCGATCCCAGGTACGTTTGTTCACACTGATGGTCGCTTCATATCCTGGATTGCCTTCGAGTGAATAGGTCACTTTGAATTGATAGCGATCGCCATCGACCACTACTTTTTCTACGATTGTGGATTCCACTTCAACAGTGTCACCACCACTACAAGCACTAACCGTCAAAAGCAGCACGGCTGCCATGGCCAAGATGATGATTTTTTTCATGATACTTGTCCCCCTTATAGCTTGATTATAGAGCATATGATAATTTATTAGCAATATTCTTTTATAATATATGCATCCATAGGGAGAAGACTGATGACAACATGGAGCAAAGTAAAAAAGAAAGCAATGTTTTGGGTATATGTGCTGATGATCCTCGTTATGTTTTTGCTTCCTTTTTTCAGTGTTGAAAGCTATTCGATCATCGCCAACACCACCAGCCATCTTGGCGCACAACAAGCCCCACATGCCTGGGTGATGAATGTCGTGTTTGTGTTATTGGGAGTGGCAACGATCATTCGAGTATCGTCCCTATTTAATAACTATAAATTCACCACAACAATGTTGATCGTGTTTGGATTGGGACTTATCATGACAGCGCTGTTTCGTCATCGACCGATCATCGAGGGGGTCGAGTTCGATCTGCTTCAAGATCAGCTGCACTCTTTGTTTGCCAGTGTGGTCGGGTTTTCGTTTGTGATGTCGTGTGTAACATTGCTGTTTGAAAACACAACAAAGCAGGTGAAGGTCATGGCGATCGTCCTTGGTGTGTTTGCGTCGTTGCTTTCATGGATGATGTTCATGTTTCCGTCGATCATGGGTATCTTGCAGCGAATCATGTTTCTTGTGAGCTTTTATTGGATCATGAGACTTTCTGATCACCTTGACAAAGACCAAGTTGATATATAGACTCTCACCGAATTGATGATATGTTTTTCAATACCTTTGCAACTAATTTCATACATTCGTAACAAATGTAACTCAAGTATTGATTTTCACCCAATTTTCATATACAATCACTTCATATTACACATTGGGAGGAGAACAATGAAAAAGCTATTGGGACTATTGACCATTGCGGTCTTAGCAGGGTCCATGTTGACGGGATGTAGTCCGTCATCCGACACGATCAAGATCGGGGTCAACCTCGAGTTGACTGGTCCAGTGTCCGTATATGGGATCCCGGAGCGTAAGGGCATGGAGTTGGCTCTTGAAGAAATCAACGCTGCCGGAGGAGTTTTGGGGAAAGATTTAGAGTTTGTTTTTTATGACAATGCCTATGATACAGCCAAGGCTGTTGAAAATGCGATCCGCTTCGCTACTCAGGATGGTGTCGTAGCCATGTTGGGTCCGACGACATCCGCTCCTTCATTGGCAGTCGGACCGATCGCCAAGCAATATGAAGTTGTCAACTTCACACCTTCGGCGACCAATGCGATGGTCACCATGGATGGCACTCAGGTCAATCCATGGGTATTCAGAGGATGTTTCCTCGATCCATTCCAAGGATTGGTGTTAGCAAACTTTGCGGTTACGGAACTAGAAGCGACCAGAGCCGTGGTCATGTACAGCTCATCGTCGGATTATTCCACGGGATTGGCAGAAAGCTTCCAGGATCAGTTTGTTAAAAACGGTGGTACTGTCGTCAACGTTTCGACCTATGTCGATGAAGACACAGATTTCAATGCCATTTTAACAACGATCGCTGCCCTTGACTTTGATGTGTTGGTCGTTACAGACTATGCCGAACGAGGTGGATTGATCTACAATCAAGCTCGTTCTACGGGCATCACCGTTCCGGTACTAGGACCAGACGGATTTGACACACCGGATTTCAATGATCTTGCCGGTGGAGCAGCAAATGTCAATGATGTTTACTTCGTCAACCACTTCTCGACATTGCTTGAAGAAGCCCATGTCGTCAAGTTCATCAACGCTTACACAGCCAAATTCAACGAAGCACCGAATGCTTTGTCTGCACTGGCATACGATTCCGTATATGTGCTGGCAGCGGCCATTGAAGCAGCCGGATCGGAAGATACCAAAGCCATCCGTGATGCCTTGGCAGCTACCCAGGCATATGTCGGTGTGACCGGTACCATCACTTTTAATGAATTGAACAATCCTGTCAAGTCAGCGGTCGTCATCAAGCTTACCAACGGCCAGCAATCTTCGGCAGTGATCGTGGAGCCTTGATCAAGAGTCAGATAGTGTAAACAGGTGAAGGCAACTTCACCTGTTTGTTTGATATGAGGGAGAAAGCATGACGCAATTTTTACAACAGACGATCAACGGATTATCCATCGGGAGCATTTATGCCCTGATCGCACTGGGATACACCATGGTCTATGGCATCATCAAACTGATCAACTTCGCTCATGGTGAGATTTTCATGTTTGGTGCTTATATGGGGATGCTGGGCATCACGATGCTGGGGCTTCCTTTTTATGCTGCCTTTGTGTTGTCGATGGTATTGACGGCGATCTTGGGTGTCGTCATCGAGCGCGTGGCTTACAAACCACTGCGCAACTCCAGTCGCATCGCTGCCTTGATCACTGCCATCGGGGTATCGTTTCTGATCCAAAACCTGATGCTGCGCATCATGGGTGCCAGGATCTATGCCTTTCCGCAAGTCATCAACAACCAAGTGTTCGTCTTTTTTGGACTGCGCGTCAACTTGATCCAGATGATCATCTTTGTGGTATCGATCTTGTTGATGATCGGATTGCAGTTGCTTGTCAAAAAGACCAAGCTGGGAAGAGCCATGAGAGCCGTTTCAGTCGATAAAGACGCAGCGGCTTTGATGGGCATCAACGTCAACAACATCATCACCATGACTTTTGCCATCGGCAGTGCCCTTGCGGCTGCGGCCGGCATCATGGTGGGTCTATACTATATTAGGGTATTCCCGTTTATGGGCTTTACCCCCGGTTTGAAGGCGTTTGTGGCAGCAGTTTTTGGTGGTATCGGGATCATTCCCGGAGCCATGATCGGTGGCTTTTCGATCGGTCTGATCGAAACTTACGTTGCCGGATATGGCAGCACCTTATACAAAGATGCCGTGGTATTTGCTATCCTGATCATCATCCTGCTGGTCAAACCAAGCGGGTTGCTGGGTAAAAACGAAAAGGAGAAAGTGTGATATGACTGCTCTCTTTTCAAAGAAAAACCTGCTTTGGGTATTGTTTGCGATCGGAGTGTTCATCTTGATCCAAGTCTTGATCCAGATGCGGATCATCACTCCTCACTATCGCTTTATGATGTATTGGATCAGTATCTATATCATTTTGGGGGTCAGCCTCAATATCATCATCGGCATCACTGGTCAACTCTCTTTGGGACATGCCGGATTCATGTCGATCGGAGCGTACAGTGCAGCCATCATGCTGCGAGAGGATCCTTCTCTTTCGGGTTTGTTTGCCGGGATGGCGATCGGTTTTGTGATCACCTTGGTGGTCTCATTTGTGGTGGCCATGCCAACTCTTAAACTCAAGGGAGACTATCTGGCCATTGCCACTCTTGGGGTCGGAGAAATCATTCGGATCATCATATTGAACATGAAGATCACCGAAGGAGCCCGTGGCATCAGCAACATTCCTCATCTGATCAGTTGGCCATTGATGTTTGTGTTTGTCGTTTTAGCCATCATCGTGGCATCCAATTTCAAAAATTCCGCTACCGGCAGAGCGTGCATCGCCATCCGTGAGGATGAGATCGCTGCCGAATCTTTGGGTGTCAACCCTGTCAAATACAAAGTGATCGCCTTTATGCTGGGTGCCGTCATGGCATCGGTAGCCGGAGCGCTTTATGCAACGACCTACTATGTCGTCAAACCGGAAACCTTTGGCATCAACACCTCCATCAACATCCTGATCATCGTGGTGTTTGGTGGCATGGGATCATTGAGTGGATCGATCGTTGCAGCCATCTTTATCGGCATCACCAACACCTTGCTTCAACCTTATGGCGAACTAAGAGCGATCATCTATGCTGCCATTTTGGTACTGGTTATGATCTTTCGACCCAAAGGACTCTTTGGTGATCGTGAAGTGACCATCTTTACCATCAAGGATGACCTGATCAGAGGCATCCAACGATTGACCAGACGAAAGGAGAAACCGGCATGAGTTTGTTACGGATCGAGAAAATAAGCAAAAGCTTCGGTGGTTTGATGGCCGTCTCCAATGTGTCTTTCAATGTGGAAAAGGGCAGTCTGATCGGATTGATCGGACCCAACGGAGCCGGTAAAACCACCTTGTTCAATGTGCTAACCGGGGTATATGCTCCTTCAAATGGGAAAGTCTGGTTGCATAAAGATGTCGATATCCTTTTAAGTGACAAAAAGCCTCACCAGATCGCACAGATCGGGGTGGCACGAACCTTTCAGAACATCCGCCTTTTCAAGGAGTTGACCGTGCTCGACAACATCAAGATCGCCATGAATCAGCAAGTGGAATATGGTTTGATTGGATCGCTTTCACATTTGGGCGTCTTCCATGAAGCAGAACACACGATCCATCAAAAAGCATTGCAGATACTGGCCATGGTCTCACTCGATAAACTGGCACAGGAAAAAGCAAAGAATCTGCCTTATGGCAAACAACGTCAACTTGAGATCGCCAGAGCATTGGCGACCGGAAGCAAACTCTTGTTTTTGGATGAACCGGCTGCCGGCATGAATCCTCAGGAAACACAGGAACTAACCAGCTTTATCGCTTCCATCCGTAAGAAGATGGATCTGACGATCGTTTTGATCGAACATGACATGTCCTTGGTCATGAAAATATGCGAAAAGATCTTTGTCTTGGATTATGGGAAGTTGATCGCTTCAGGCACACCGACACAGATCAAAAACGATCCAAGAGTGATCGAAGCCTATTTGGGAGAAGAAGAATGAGCATGCTCAAAATCGAAAACCTGGATGTATTCTACGGTGTCATCCAGGCACTCAAACAAGTCAACATCGAAGTACAACAAGGACAGATCGTGTCATTGATCGGCTCTAACGGAGCCGGCAAGACCACGCTGTTACGTACAATCAGCGGACTGATCAAACAACAAAACGGAACGATCCACTTCAAGGGTGAAGACATCAGCAAAACCCCACCGGAAGACCTTCCCAAAAAAGGATTGGTCCATGTTCCCGAAGGCAGAAGGATCTTTGCCGGATTGAGTGTGTATGAGAATTTGCAGATGGGAGGCTATCTCAGCAAAAACAAAGCAGAGTTCAAAGAAGATCTTCAAAAGATCTATCAACGATTCAACATCCTGTATCAACGTCGCAACCAGGATGCGGCTACCCTTTCAGGGGGAGAGCAGCAGATGCTGGCGATCTCACGGGCACTGATGGCACGACCCAAGCTTCTGCTTTTGGATGAGCCAAGCATGGGATTGGCACCGCTGTTGGTTCGTGAGATCTTTGAGATCATCAAAGAGATCAACCAACAAGGAACCACCATCCTGCTGGTCGAACAAAATGCCATGCAGGCACTCAAGGTCGCTGACTATGCCTATGTATTGGAAACCGGATCCATCGTCATGGAAGGACCTGGGTTAACGCTGTTAAAGAGCGAAGAAGTCGCTCGTGTATATTTGGGAGGGTAACATGTACGTCGTAAACAAAATGACCACGGACATCATCACGGTCGATCCGTATCAAACCATCTCGGAAGTGTTGGATCTGATGCAAGAGCATCATCTTCATCGGATCCCGGTCGTGGAAGATGGACGGCTTGTCGGATTGGTCACCGAAGGAGTGGTACTTAAAAATACACCATCCAATGCCTCTACCTTGAGCATCCATGAAATGAACTATCTGCTTTCAAAAACCAAGATCAAAGACATCATGCTCAAAAAGGTGTTTACTACCACACCACAGGCATTGATCGAGGAAGCAGCCAACATCATGGAAGATAACGATGTGGGGTGTTTGCCGGTGGTCGAAGACGAAAACAAGATCGTCGGAATCATCACCACCAGTGACATATTGAAATCCTTTGTTTCGATCATGGGATATCATCAAAAGGGAACGCGACTGGTCGTAGAGTTTGAGGTAGATCGACCAGGCATCATGGCTGAACTGGCAACCATCTTTTTAGAAGCCAACATCAACATGTCGCATTTGGTCGCTCATCGCAATGGGACGACCGAAGTGGTCATTCGATGCGATGAGGTGGATCATGCATTTCTTATGGAGCTTCTGACATCCAAAGGACTCAAAGTCATTTCCATCCGATAAACAAGACAGTGGAACACACTGTCTTATTTTTATCAAATGGTGTAATATAGTACAAGTGAGGTGTATTATGCTATTGTTTGTTTCGGATTTTGATGGAACGTTGCATATCAATGATACGGTCGATCAAGAAACTCTAGACGCCATAAAGCTGTTTAGAGAAAAAGGGCATCTTTTTGGGATCGCCACTGGTCGATCACTTGAATCGATAAAAAACCAGGTACGGATCTATGACATCCCGGTCGATTTTCTGATCGGCAACAACGGCAGTGTGGCCGTGGATGAGCATGATAGTTTTTTGTTTCATCATTTCATGGACTTTACCAAAGTCCACGAGATCATCGACCTGCTTCCCAAAGAAGAAGTGCTCTACTATGGCATCAGCGACGGGATCAACGTCGGTTTGCATGATCGCCTCAACAATCGTTCCCATCCGGACATCAGTTTTGTGGATATGGACAAGTTTTTGGTCAATGAACGGGCAGTGGGTATCTTCGTGAAGTTCCAAGAAGATGAGCAGGCCAAAAAGTTTGCGTTGTTTTTGAATGAAAAGTACTACGACGAGATCCGTGCATACCATTTCTACAATTATGTCGACATCCTCAACTACGGTGTCACCAAGAAAAACGGCATCATCCAATACAAACGGATCAAAAATCTTCACGCTAAAACCTATGTGATCGGGGATTCTTTCAACGACATCCCGATGATCAAAGGCTTTGACGGGTTTGCCATATGCAGTGGTGAAGAAGAGGTGATCCAGCGGGCACGCATGTGTTTCGACAATGTTGGAAAAGCCCTTTACCATGTCATGGAAGAGTCCGAGATTTGAGGTAAAATGCTATTGAATTTGGGGGATATCACTGTTATAATAAAAAAGCCCTGCGGATGTGGCGAAATTGGCAGACGCACTTGACTTAGGATCAAGCGCCTTCGTGCGTGGGGGTTCGAGTCCCTTCATCCGCACCAAAGTATACACAGAAACCTGCTAAATAGTAGGTTTTTTTGTGGTGCGGATGTGGAAACATAAAAAAGATAATCATGATTGGACGAT
>CALFEZ010000075.1 GCA_937957895.1 uncultured Erysipelotrichaceae bacterium | reverse complement strand
CATCGGGACATTAGTGGTTTCATTGACTTGTTGCCAAAAGAAGAGTGCATCACCAAGCAACATGTCATTGACTACAAAGAATGGCTTTGCCAACAACAGTACAAAACAAGCAGCATCAACAATTACATCACCATCACCAACACGTTTTTGAGTTGGTGTGAGCTGAGTGACTTTCGTGTCAGAGAGATCAAAACACAGCAAAAGTCCAGTCTGGTCAACGTCGTCAGTGAGTCGGATTATCACCGACTCCTGCGATATGCCAAGAAGCTCCATAAAGAAGAAGTCTATTTGATCATGAAAATCATTTATACCAATGGGATCCGAATCAGTGAACTCGAAGCTTTTACAGTGGAAGATGTGAAGGGATTTTACTTTACCACCTACAATAAAGGCAAAGAACGTGAGATCATCCTCACCCAGGAGTTGGCAAGAGAACTACGAAAATACTGCAAGGATCACCACATTGAGACTGGAAAGATCTTTCGATTGAGTTACTCCACGATCTGGAGACAAATGAAACAGATTGCCGGAGCAGCTCGTGTCAACAAAGAGAAAGTTTATCCCCATAGCTTTCGCCATCTGTTTGCCAAAGCATTCATGGACCAATACAACAATGTGTTGGATCTGGCGGACATTTTGGGACACAGCTCACTGGAAACCACCAGGATCTACACCCGATCCACATTGGAAGAAAAAAGAAGAAAGCTAGAAAACATGAAAGGGAAAAATCGAAATGGGTACAAATAGTTGCCTACAAGATGGGTAAGCCATCATGAGTAGTGTGAAATGGATCAAGTTGGTATCGGATATGTTTGACAATCGCAAGATCAAACAAATTCGTAAGATGCCGGATAGTGATGCCATCATCGTGATCTGGTTGCAGATCTTATGTTTGGCAGGGCATACCAACGACAATGGATTGGTTTACTTTTCCAAGGACATTCCCTATACCGATGAGATGTTATCGACCGAGTTTGATCGACCGGTCGCGACCATCCGCTTGGCACTGAGTGTACTCGTGAAGTTTGGGATGATCGAGATCATCAATGACATCCTGATGGTAACCAACTGGGAGAAATATCAAAACCAAGGAAGGCTCGAATCGATTCGTGATTACAATCGGGAGAAAAAGCGAGAATCCCGCCAAAGACAGAAACTCCTATTGCATGATTTGTCCTTGACATGTCAAACTCGTCAAGCAACAGATATAGAAGTAGAAGTAGAAAGTAAGAAAAAGAGTAAAGAAAAGAATAAAGATGTATTTGAAGTGTATGTCAATGGAGATGAAACACTGTTAGCTGCTTTAAGAAGCTATGAGAAGATGCGGGTTTCACTCAACAACAAAGCTTTCCCCGACCGAGCCAAAGAGATCTTGTGTCAGAAACTGGATATCCTAAAAAAGGAGCATAATGATTTGGTGGAGTGTATTGATCACAGCATTAAACATCACATGTTGAGTGTCTATCCAGTAGAAAAAGGAGACGATCATGCGCAAGCTGGATCAGATCATGGAAACGATATCTGGGACATCCCCATCAGCCTTACACTCTAATCAACTTCAGTGTGAACGATACAACACCATCGAAGGTATCATGCGTGATCCGGATTGTAGAAAATGCAAAAACAAAGGAACCATCATGATCGAAGTGGATGGATACACTGCTTTGCAACCCTGTGAATGTCAAGTCATTCGAAAAACCCAAGAGTCCATTCAAAAAAGTGGTTTGAGTAAACTAATGATGGAATATACATTGGAAACATTCAAAGTCAAAAATCAATGGCAGCATACCATCAAAGGCAAGGCAATCGAATACATTCAACAAGATAGAAAAGGTTGGTTTTATATCGGGGGACAAGTAGGTGTGGGAAAAACCCATATCTGTACTGCCATCGTCAATCAACTGATCCAACAAGGAAACACTGCCAGATACATGTTATGGCGGGATGAGATCGTCAAACTCAAAGCAATCGTGATGGATGAAATGCTCTACCAAAGACAAATCCAACAGTGGAAGAGTGCATCGGTTCTTTATGTCGATGACTTGTTCAAATCTGAAAAAGGAAAACCTCCCACCACAGCGGACATTCAAATCGCCTTTGAGATTATCAATTATCGCTACAACAACAAAGAGTTGATGACACTCTTTAGTTCAGAGAAACTGATCTCAGAACTATTGGAGATTGATGAAGCCATTGGATCTCGGATCGTTCAAATGGCCAAACACTATATTATCGAGATCCGTAAAGACAAACAAAAAAACATGCGACTAAACCAGGAGAGGTTATGAACAAATACCGCAAAGATGTGGAATACTATTTATACAATCGGGATATCATCAAAAACAGTGACAACAAAGAAGACAAGGCGTGGGCTGCTGTCATTGACCATGTATGCCAACGATACGAAAACTCAGACTTAGGAAAACTGATTCAACTCAAATACGATTTGAAAATGCCCGAACAACGAATCTTCGAACAGCTTCATATTGAAAAGACAACCTACTATGTTTGGCGAAACCGCTTGATCAATGAGATCACCTTGCAAGCAGCCTACATGCGGTTGATCAAACCATACTAGGTAGCTTCATGCAATTTGAAAAGAGAAGTCTACATGTTCTAGTTGATGCCAACTACAATCCCAGAAAAAGCTTACAACCAGAAGATCCTGAATACGAGAAAATCAAACGAAGCATCCAGGAGTTTG
>CALFEZ010000074.1 GCA_937957895.1 uncultured Erysipelotrichaceae bacterium | reverse complement strand
CAAAGCTGTCACGGATTATCTCACCAAGCATTCAGTACCGATCGAATCCAATCAGGACATCGCCGATGTCGCTTCGATCTCAGCTGGAAGTCCCGAGATCGGTCGTATCATTGCCAAAGCCATGGCACGCGTAGGAAAAGAAGGCGTCATTACCGTGGATGAGTCCAATACATTTGAGACGGAACTGGAAGTCGTTGAGGGATTGCAGTACGACAAAGGTTATGTTTCTCCCTATATGGTCACCAATCGTGAAAAAATGGAGTTGACCATGGAAGATGTGTTTGTGCTTGTGACTGATCACAAGATCTCCACGATCCAGGATATCCTTCCGCTTTTGGAAAAGATCGTTCAGATGAACAAACCACTGTTGATCATCGCCGATGATCTGGACAATGAAGTGGTAGCCACACTGGTCGTCAACAAGATCCGCGGAACATTCAATGTAGCCGCAACCAAGGCACCAAGTTTTGGAGATAATCAAAAAGCGATCCTGCAAGATATCGCGATCGTGACCGGAGCTACCTTCATCTCAAAAGATCTAAACATGGAACTCAAGGATGCCGAAATCGACAGCCTTGGTAAAGCAGGGAAAGTCGTCATCAAAAAAGATGAAACCACCATCGTATCCGGTGCTGGATCCAAAGAAGCGATCGATGATCGTGCCAAAGAGATTCGCAGCATCATCGCAAACACCACCAGCGAATACGATCTCAAACGCTTGAACGAACGCTTGGCCAAACTGACGACCGGAGTTGCGATCGTCAAAGTAGGAGCAGCAACCGAAAGTGAAATGAAAGAGAAGAAACTTCGCATCGAAGATGCTCTTAATGCTGCCAAAGCAGCAGTAGCTGAAGGAGTTGTCATGGGTGGTGGTGCAACGCTTGCATATGCCTATAAAGAACTCAAAGATGAAGTCAAAGGCGAAAACAACGATGAACAAAAGGGTATCAGTGCTGTTTTCGATGCCATTTTGACACCACTTTGGCAAATCGCCGAAAATGCCGGGTTTGACGGGGGAGAGATCGTGGATACACAACTCACTCACAACAACCATACCGGATTTGATGCCAAAAAAGGTGAGTGGACAGACATGTTCAAATCAGGGATCATCGATCCAACCAAAGTCACTCGTCTGGCACTTCAAAACGCTGCTTCGATCGCTGCATTGTTCCTATCTACGGAAGCTGCAGTGGCATCTATCCCAGAACCGGCCAAAGCACCGGAAATTCCAGAAGGCATGTACTAAAGCACAAAATGCACCGTTGGGTGCATTTTTTTATATCTTGGGAGTACGTTGCAGTATCTGATCTCGATGTGGACCATTGGATGCCCAATGGATGCCTACACCAATTTGCTTTTC